>URER01000023.1 GCA_900547005.1 uncultured Prevotella sp. | reverse complement strand
TTGTCTGACCTTCTGACCTCCCGTCTTCTGTCTCCATACTCGCAACATTGTAGAAGCACAGAGCCATTGTCTGAACTTCTAAACTCCCGTCTACTGTCTCCTTATAAACAATAATACACTTCCAATCGTAAAATATTAGTCAAAAATGTTTTTTTATTCAAAATATTTTCGTTACTTTGCAATCATAATAAATAACAATTCTTAATTTTAGTATTATGCAAAAAAAGCTGAAACTTGCAGTGTTGGCACTCTGTTACAGTCCGTTGGCGTTTGCGCAGAATACCGAAACCTCGGGAACTGTCGCAAAAGGCTTGGACGAGTCGGCCTTCACGTTTACCGAAGCACAGTTGGGCGAAGATGATGATATGTCGGATAATGTCACCATCATGAACTCAAACTCTAACGTTTACGCATCGGAAGTGGGCTATCTGTTCTCGCCGGTACGTTTCCGTTATCGTGCTCTTAATCAGAAATACAACGATGTCTATATCAATGGCGTGCTGGCCAATGATATGGAGAGCGGACAGTTCCGCTATTCGCTCGTGGGCGGTCTGAACCAGCAGACACGCAACGTGGACTATTCGCTGCCGTTCGAGGGAAACAACTTCTCGATGAGTGGCGCAGCGGGAAGCAACAACTACAACTTCCGCGCAGGCAGTATGCCGTCAGGACACCGCATCACTTTGAGCGGAGCGAACCGCAACTACACCGTGCGTGCGATGTACACCTACGCATCCGGCTTCAACAAACGGGGATGGGCAGTGGCTGCCAACCTCACTTATCGCTGGGCTAAAGAGGGATATGTAGAGGGTACATTCTACAACGCGCTGTCTTATTTCCTCGGCGTTCAGAAGAAATGGGACAACGGACATTCTCTGTCTCTTTCTACTTGGGGAAACCCTACGGAGCGCGCATCGCAGGGAGCTTCTACCGACGAGGCTTACTGGATGGCTAACGACAGATACTATAACCCGTACTGGGGCTATCAGAACGGACACAAACGCAACTCACGCGTGGTGAACGACTTCGCTCCGTCGGCCATCGCTACGTGGGACTGGGACATCAACAGCAGCACCAAGTTGACTACCTCACTGTTTGGAAAATACTCAATGTATAAGAGTACGAAGCTGAACTACAACAATAGCGAGAACCCGCATCCCGACTATTGGAAGGCTATGCCGAGCAGCTACTACGATATCTGGGACGAGACCGACACTCGTTACCGCACGCCGCAGGCTCTCGAAGACTGGAACACAGCATACGACGCATGGACTTCATCGAAGGAGAGCAGACAAATCAACTGGGACCGCCTGTACTATTCAAACATTCAGGCTTCTAAAGAAGGTCAGGATGCGCTCTACTACATACAGGCTAAGCACATCGACAACATCACGGCCATGCTGTCATCAACACTCACCAAGAACTTTGGCAACAACAAAGTATGGAACGCCGGCATCATGTTGGGCGAGAACATAGGCAAGCACTATCAGACAATGGAGGACTTGCTGGGTGCGACAACGTTCCATAACCTTAACACATACGCTGTGGGTACTTATCCCGCAAGCGACCCGCGTGTGCAGTACGACCTCAATACCATGCACGCAGACGGTACGGCTAAGTTCGTGGGCGAGGGCGACAAGTTCGGTTACGACTACGACCTCATCGGCCGCAAGGGCAACCTCTGGACAAGCTATTCGGAGACATTAGGACGCTTGCACTACACCATAGCCGGCAAAATCGGTTACGATGATATGCAGCGCAAGGGCCGTATGCGCAACGGCTTGTTCGCAGAAAACTCTTTTGGAAAGAGCGACAGGGCAAAATTCCTGAGTGGCGGCGCTAAGTTCAGCGGCAACCTCTCTCTCGGCAAGGGTCATACTGTGTTGCTCGGACTCGGATATGAGCACCGCGCTCCGCAGATTACGACCGCCTTCGTATCCCCGGAAATGAACAATGACTTCGTCACCAACCTGCACAACGAACGTCTGTTCACAAGCGAGATAGGCTACCAGTATAAGGGTTCTTGGCTCAACGCCAATATCAATGCATACTACAACCGCGTTACGAACGGTACTGAATGGCAGAATTTCTACTTCGACGACGTGAACTCTTTCACATACGTGAGCATGACAAACATAAAGAAATCCTATATGGGGGTTGAGGCAGGTGTGAAGGTGAAGCTCACTTCGTATCTTGATTTCCGCGCACTCGGAACATACAGCGATGCAAAATATCTGAACAACGCCGACGTGAAGTATCTTCATTCTACTTCTGCCGACTACACAACCGATGTAGTATATAATAAAGGTATGCGCGAGAGCGGCACTCCGCTCACGGCAACAAGCCTCGGACTGAGCTATCATCAGAAGGGATGGTTCATCGATGTGAACGGCAATTGGTATGACCGCATCTACCTCTCTTATTCTCCTTGTATGCGTTACGGCGAAACTTTGGAGACTATGGGTAATGTTGACAATGATGGAAATTATGAAGTTCCCGGTCAGGCAATGGGACATGGCGGCTGGATGCTCGACCTTTCAATCGGTAAGAGCATTTACCTGAAGCGTGGTAGCCTCTCTATTAACCTCATGATTACGAACGCCCTGAACAACCAAAGCATCGTAACGGGAGGATATGAGCAGAGCCGAAGCGACTACACTCTGAACGCTGAGGGTTCTATAAACAACGTGAGAGCGTATAAGTTCTCGCAGAACCCGAAGAAATACTACGCATTCGGAACAAACGGAATGCTCAACATAGCATATAAATTCTAAAACCATAACGATATGAAAAAGCTGATAAAATATACAATGATAGCGCTTGTATGCACACTTTTCGCATCGTGCATGGGCGACAGCTACGCAGACCCGGAAGTTGACTCTCCGAATGTCGGGGCGCCATACGGCAACAATGACATCAAGGACGAGAACGTGATAACCATCAAGGAACTTAAGAACAGGTTCAAGACGCAAATCACTACAAGATACGGATACGAGCAAATAACCGAAGACCTGAAGATAAAGGCCGTAGTTACGGGTACCGACATCTCGGGAAACATCTATAATGAGGTTCCTTTGCAGGACGAGACGGGCGCGATAATAGTGTCTGTGGCACAGGGTGGACTTTATGGCTATCTGCCGGTCGGCACCGAAGTGATTATCGACCTGAAAGACCTTTACGTAGGAAATTATGGCTCGCAGGCTCAGGTTGGCGGACTGACAACAGACAAGAACGGCAATACGACCCTCGGACGCTTGAACCGTTTCACGTGGCAGGAGCACTTCAAGATTACCGGAAACAAGAAGATCGTGAAGCCTGAAGTATTTGCCGACGGCGCAACACAGACCTCGACGACATGGGATTTGTTTGAGGATTCCGGCAAACTCGGTACTATCAAGAACGTAACCATCCGCAATGTGAACGAAAACTCAATGTATGCCGACCCTGATACAAAGCAATCTGCGAGCTGGTATTTCAACGAGTTCAAGGGCAATACCATCATGATATACAACTCGCCATACAGCGATTTCGCTGCGAAGATACTTCCGCAGGGCAAGTGCAACATCACGGGTATCATCAAGCGGTTCAACAACTCGTGGGAAATCATCATCCGCGATGAAAATGACGTGGAGGAAATCAACTAACCAAATAAATCTATTAACGAAACAATAAAAACGAAAAGGATATGAAAAAGCTATTTAAATCAATGTTCATGCTGACCATAGCAGCGTTGGCATTCACAAGTTGCGAGGACGTTCCGGCTCCGTATGACGACCCGAACAACAACGTCGATCCCGACGAGCCGGGCATTGTAGTAGAGCCTACGGGAGACGGTACGCTCGCCAATCCGTTCAATGTAGCGGCCGCTGTGAAATATATAACAGACGGCGGAAGCGAAGATGCGGAAATGTATGTTAAGGGTATTGTCGTTTCAGTGGACAACGGAAGTTACGATCCATCTTACGGCAGCCTGAAATACTATATCTCCGACGACGGCACCACAAAGGACCAGTTCCGCGTTTACAACGGATATAAAGGCCCGAACCGCACCAAGTTCAGTGGCGAGGACGACCTTAAGCCGGGCGATGAGGTGGTCATCTGCGGTAAGCTTGTCAACTTCAACGGCACAAAAGAGTTCACCACAGGCAACTACACCGTATCCATCAACGGCGAGACTCCGGGCAACACACCTGATGTTCCCGATACTCCGGCAGACGGAACTTATATCAGCGAAACATTCTCAAGCTCTTGGGGTGTCTTCACACCTAAGACTGTAAAGGGTACTTCATGGGTTCTCGACTCTTACGGATATGCAAAGGCAACAGGTTACGACAACGCATCGAAGGTAACAACACCGTCAGAGGCATACATCGTATCCAATGCCGTGGATATGTCAGCATCAAAAGAGGCGACTGTTACGTTCGACTATGTTCTCCGTTACGTTACCACAAAAGAAGGCGAGCCTATCGACGGCATTGCAAACAAGGTGCTCGTAACAGACAATTATACCGGCGACCCGGCAACAACTACATGGAAAGACATCACGGGCACACTGACTGAGGTAAGAGACTGGAGCGCATGGACGAAGTTCTCTGCTGCTGTTCCTGCAGAAATCCTCGGCAAGTCGAAGGTCGTATTCGCTCTTTATTACGCTTGCTCAGCAAGTTCTGGCACGTGGGAAGTTAAGAATTTTGCAGTGAAGGAAGGTAAAGACGAAGGCGGAGAAGGCGGTGATGATAATCCCGGTGGTGAAGTCTCTGAGAACTCTATCACTGTCAACGCAGTCGATTTGGGGCTTGAAAACGGTACAGAAGTAGGCACGCAGACACTCACAGACGGTACGGTTCTTAAATTCGACGGTGGCGGAAACAGCAATTCGCCTAAGTATTACAACACCGGTAAGAACATACGTATGTATCCGAAGAACAGCGTAACCATCACGGCAAAGAAGAAAATTGCTTCTGTCATCTTCAATGTTGACGAGTATAATGGAACAACATACAACGCCAGCGGAGACATTTCGGCTAATCCCGGCAGCGTAAATACAGCCGGTAAGGTTGTTACAATCAGCGCAGTCAACAATGCAAGTACCGTTATCACAAACACTTCTGTCGTAACTGGAGCAGCGAGCCAAATCCGTATAGTCTCCCTGACTATCAACTACGCAGAATAATGGTTATAATACACCTTATTAATAAAAAAGTGGGAAACTCGAAACGGGTTTCCCACTTTTTTTGTTTGTAAATGTGTTTTAGAACAAATTGATTTAGTACTATGGCGCAAGTATCGGAGTAATTCGGGCATAGTACTCGAGTATTTCGGGTGTAGTACTCGAGTATTTCAGGCCTGATTACTCGAGTATTCGGGCTTTAGTACTCGAGTATTTCGGCTTTAGTACTGTGCCGTTTCGGCCACTTTTGGGAGATTGCAATCCATACCGGCTACTTCAATACGGGGAAAGTAGTCAGCCGCAGCGTTGTACTGCCATAGGGAACAAGTTCAATGAATGTGTCGCCCCCCTCTTCTGCGACAACGGTTTCGGGCAGAGACGGTGTGAAGCGCCCGTCAACCAAGGTCCATCCGCTGACACCGGCGACAGGAACGGAAACGGTAACAGGACTGTTGCCTGGGTCGAACGGGAAGCCGTTGACCTTATGATGCTTCACTTTTATCTTGTCGAGCTTGTCTGCCTTCAAGGCATAATTCCACTTGCCGGCCGGAGTCATGCTCCAGCTCTTGAAGTCGGGGTTGCCAGACACCTTGCCCGCAAGGTTGTCATAAACGAGAGTATCTTCCTCTACCGTGGCTGCTATAGGATAAGAATAGAGTATCGGCCCACGCTCCACATACATTCCCGAAGACTGATTCCCGCAAACCTTCAGCTCCATAGGGAGCGACACTGTAAATACTTCGCCGGACTTCCACTCCTTGCTCACGGTCTTGAAGCCAGGGGCGGCAGACGCACACCATTGCGGTATGCGATATGTGAAATCCATTTTTTGCTTTCCCTTTATCTCTTTCCCATCCTTGAAGAACGTGAACACGAAATCAATCTTCTCCTCAAACGGATAGTTGGTCTTCTCTTCTACCCTGACCGTCACGCCATTGTCAAGACCATACACTACCGAACTCGGACCATACAGGGCAGCGACCGGATAACCGTGCGCATCCTTCATCCACATCCTCGCCACATAGTTGGGCATATATCTGTGAAGATTGCCTATGCAGCACTCCGTCTCGTGAATAGGACGGTATGCCATCCACGTAAGCCCGTACTTGAACTCGTTATGGTTTGAGTTTCCTGTGGCAATGAACTGATTGGGACATGAGAAATACTGCATACTCTTGAAGTCCTTTGTTATGGCCCCAAGCGCAGCGTTGAACATCGCTTTCTCTATTCTATCAGCCCACTGTGCCTCACCCGTAGCCATAAGATAGTAGCCGACGGTCCATGTATAGTCGCTGATGTCGCACGTCTCATGGCTGGCAAGCTCGTCATTTCCCGCCAGTCCCTCTGAACTGGAATTCACGCCGTCGGCAAGCATATTCGCCTTCTCCATCTTGTAGTCGGCATGGAGTGCCGCTTGCAGATACTCCTTCTTGCCGGTATATTCGTAAAGAAGCATCGGCACTTTCATAAGTTCGTTCATGGTTACGCCGTGCATATGGAACTCCTCGTCGTCCAGACAGTTAGCCTGTGTCAGCTCCGCACCGTTCTGCGCCCACGCCTCCTCGGCAAGAGCAAGCAGTTGCGGATTCTTTGTTATGGAGTATGTCCACAGTATGCCTTCCACGTTCACCACGAAACGGTTCCGTCCCATTTCCTCCACCGAATACGACAGGAAGTTCTTCTCGAGAGCCTGCGGTATGCGCTTGTCGCCCGTAGCCTCGTAGTATGCTTTCATGGCACGGAAGAACACGGCAAAAGGCCACGCCATGGATTTCGTCTCCGGACCAAGCCTTCCCTCGGGTCGGTCGTAAGAGTCAATGCGAAGCTGTGTCTCTATCTCCTGTCTGACACGCTTGACCCATGCCTGCGCCTTCGGGTCCTCGGAAACCTCAGCCGTGAACTGTGAGTTCTTCTTCATCACGCTGTCAACATCTGCAGGATTGTATGGCGTGCCTTTTTTCGCCGGAAGCGGGTGTGCGAGAACCCAGTCCACGTTAGCCCTTGCAATCTCAAGAAGCCCTTCGTCATCAAGCAGATAGCCGAGGCGCGTCAGACCGTCAACATAATAAGCCGTCTGCTCGTAACGCCACCAGTCAGCCCCCCTGTTTTCCGAGTCACGCTCAAGCTCACCGACCCATAGCTTTGAATCAAAAGGATAGGACATTGCCTCAGGATGGCTTGTCAATCCGTTGTTCTGGCGTTCGAGTATCTCCCTCAGCCAGCCCTTTGGAGTTATGTCCTTGTGGAACCCGTCTGTAAAGACTGCATACGGCGGCATTGGAACGGCGGCACTTTTTGCCATACAGCTCTCGTCATTACCTGCCGTGCCGGTCATGGCTACAGTCAGAAATGCCAACAATAAAGTTTTTCTCATAATTATTATTGATTATAGATTTTGTATAAATTGTAATAGGTCAAACTATGCAGCTTATCTTATGCAAAGATACTCATAATTCCAAACAAGAAGAAATAAAGCAAAGAGTATTTACGGTATTTTTTTATCTATTTTTCATCTGTTGATAATGTACGCCAAACGTTCTCTCATCCCATTCCGACCATGAGGAACGACTCTTTAACGAAGCGCATTAGAGGCGGCATCGCAAAAAAAATCTATAATATTTGGCGGTTAAATGAAAATGTCGTAACTTTGCACCCTGATTGGAATAATTATACAATATCAATAATATAAATTAAAGAATAAAATGAAAAAAGGTATTCACCCAGAAAACTATCGCCCCGTCGTATTTAAGGATATGTCCAACGGCGATATGTTCCTTACAAAGTCTACTTGCAAGACTAACGAAACAGTAGAATTTGAAGGCGAAACTTACCCGGTGGTAAAGATTGAAATCTCAAGTACTTCTCACCCGTTCTATACAGGTAAGAGCAAACTTGTTGATACAGCAGGTCGTGTTGATCGCTTCATGAACCGTTACGGTAAGTTGAAGAAGTAATACATATAACACACCAATTACGGAATATAAAAGTGCGGTCGGGCGTAGTTGCATATACGTCGGGTTGCACTTTTTTATTTTTCGCACACCCTTATCCTTATATTATGAACAAACTGAAACTGTTATTTTATTTCCTTGTCCTTGCTCTCGCGTTTCCTGCTTGTAGCGGAAGCGACGACGATGACAATGATGATGGAGGAGGTGGAGGCGGCCAAGTCCTGCCATCCAACGTGAATGCCAATATCCCGACTGACGAAAGAGCAGTAACGAGACTGGAGTTTCCGAAACTGAAAGACGGCAACAATGTCGTGCTGGTGTATCGTGTCAGCGACAACAGCAGCTATGACCGCGACCGCGTGAACTACAGCGTGGAATGGGATTGCGACAAAAAATCGCAGCGTTGGTCGTGCTATCAGATGCACAGCGGATATACGGGAGAATACAGTAGGGTAGTGGATGGGTATCTCTTCGACCGTCAACTGCCATCGGGGGCTTACTGGACAACTGATTATTTCTACGGGTCGGGCTACGACCACGGACATATCTGTCCTAACGCCGACAGGAAATACTCCTACGATGCCAATTATCAGACATTCTATCTCACGAATATGCAACCGCAATACCGTAAGTTCAACGGCTTCAGCACAACAGGCTCGGATCAGGGACGAGGCCTTTGGGTAAGACTGGAGGAACGGCTCAGGGGCTGGACGCCAACGGCTGCGACCGACACGCTGTATGTATGCAAAGGCGGAACGATAGACCGCGAGAGCGACATCATCGGTAGAATACAAGGCAAACTAATCGTGCCGAGGTATTTCTTCGTGGCTTGTCTGATGAAAAACTCGCAGGGCTATAAGGCTATCGGCTTTTATATGGAGCAGAAAAACGAGTGGGCGACGAACGCGAACCTTGCCGATTATGCCATGACAATAGATGAGTTGGAGAAGAAAACTGGCATCGATTTCTTCTGCAATCTGCCCGATGACATAGAGAATGACAGGGAAAGCACCATGTCTCCGAGAGCCTGGGGACTGTAAGTAAAGGACTAAATAAAAAACGCCTCCGTGACGAAACTGTCGCGGAGGCGTTCTGTTTTATAGCGTTCTGTGGTGTGAAACACGTGTTGTCGCAGTGCTATTATGCCGTTATCGCATAAAATCTATTAGTATGTTTCTTTCTAAAAATGGCTCAGCTATTGCTTTGCTGGGGCTTTCAATCCGCGCACTGGCTTTTCTGTTGCATTCTTGTCTCTGCTGCTTGACCCGAAAGCTTTGCAATGGCTCTTGGCACCGTACCAATAGTCGTATCCCCAGTTGAAATCATTCCAATTTGGTGATGAAATATGGTGCAGGCGGAAGTCGATAGCGTTGTCGCCATCATAGATCGTGCCTGTGAAATAGTTGTCGCTCAGTCTATAGTCATAAATGTCATACGTCCAGTCGTCTTCTATGAGGTAGACGCGTATCACTCCGTTGTTCACAGTCCAGCGGATATGGTTGGCCACATAGTCCCACGGTGCACGGCTGTAATAATCAACCCAATAGCCGTCGCCCGAAGAATAGCGATACGGGTCGCGCAAGAAACAAATCTCTGTGCGTGTAGCATCGTATGTTACTCCGTTCCAGGTGGAGGTTACATACATATTGCCTTGCCACGTTCCTTCGAGAGTATAAGCGATATCATCGTCTTCGTCACAGCTTGTAAGTGTGAATGTGGTTGCTGCGAAGAGCAACATCATCATCATAGTAGTTAACTTTTTCATATTCGATGTTTTTTTTGTTATTATTCTGTTTTATATTTGCAAAGATAATGCAAATCGAACGCAATGGAGCTTGCTCTATATTGCTGAGATGCCGCTTATCTTTTGCAAAAATAGTAAATTAGCTCCGTTCTTGCAAAAAGAATTCATATATTATAATATAGGGATTCCCCTAAAAGACGGAAAAAAATCCCTATGGGCAATGGTTTACGTAAGAATCAAGGCACAAAGACATCAGCCTTACTGTTTACACATTATTATATATAAAGCCAAATGCTCAGTCACAAGTCAATGGCTTTACTTATTATTCATATATAAAATAACTTTAATAATGTTTTCCGCTTTCTTTTATATCGGCAAAAATGGTTATCTTTGTTTCGGTAAAGACAATTACAGACAAGTATATATAATCAACGAAAAAGAATAAGAACAAAATGAAAACCGTTTACGAATTTACTGTAAAAGACAGAAAAGGAAAGGGAGTGTCGCTGAAAGAATACTCCAACGAGGTGTTGCTCATTGTGAATACTGCCACTCGCTGCGGATTCACACCGCAATATGAGGAACTGGAGAAACTGTACGAGAAGTACCATTCGCAGGGTTTTGCCGTGCTCGACTTCCCATGCAACCAGTTCGCGCAGCAGGCTCCGGGTACAGACGAGTCGATACATGAGTTCTGCAAACTGACATACGGCACGGAGTTCCCGCGCTTCAAGAAGGTAAAGGTAAATGGTAAGGACGCCGAACCGCTGTTTCTCTTCTTGCAGGAACAAAAGGGATTTGCCGGATGGGATGCTAATCATGAGCTTACTCCGGTGCTCGACGATATGCTGAGCAAAGAAGACCCGGACTATAAGAGTAAGCCGGACATTAAATGGAACTTCACTAAATTCCTTATCAACAAGAAGGGACAGGTGGTTGCCCGCTTTGAGCCGACGGAGAGCCTCGACAAAATCGCAGCTCAGATAGAGGAACTCTTAAAATAAAATCACCTCCACATCGTGGAGATAGATGGAAACAGACAATATATAATAGGTGTAGAATTATGGAGAATAGAGAACATATTCGCTGTTTGATTATAGGCAGCGGACCGGCCGGATACACAGCGGCGATATATGCAGGCAGGGCAAACCTGGCTCCTGTGGAGTATTGCGGGTTGCAGCCCGGCGGTCAGTTGACGCAGACAACAATCGTGGAGAACTTTCCCGGATATCCCGATGGAGTGGATGCCAACCAGATGATGATGGAGCTGAGACAGCAGGCCGAGCGTTTCGGGGCTGACTTGCGCGACGGCGTGATAACGAAGGCAGATTTCAGCAAGCGCCCTTACGTGCTGACAACAGACCGTGGCGTGGAGCTTGAAGCCGATACGGTGATAATTGCAACCGGTGCCAGCGCGAAATATCTTGGACTGGATGACGAGAAGAAATACAATGGTCAGGGCGTGAGTGCGTGCGCTACCTGCGACGGATTCTTCTATCGCAAAAAGGTCGTTGCCGTTGTCGGCGGAGGCGATACAGCCTGCGAGGAGGCCACATATCTGGCACAGTTGTGCGCTAAGGTATATATGATAGTGCGCAAACCCTACTTGCGTGCGTCGGACATCATGAAGAAACGTGTGTCTGAAAACCCGAAGATTGAAATTCTTTACGAACACAACACGCTCGGACTCTTTGGCGAGAACGGTGTCGAGGGGGCGCATCTCGTGAAGCGTAAGGGTGAGCCTGACGAGGAACGTTACGACCTTCCGATAGATGGCTTCTTCCTTGCCATCGGACACAAACCCAACACCGATGTGTTCAAAGATTATCTCGAACTTGACGAGACAGGATATATCAAGACCGTGGCAGACACGCCGTGCACCAACGTTCCCGGTGTTTTTGCCGCCGGCGACTGTGCCGACCCGAACTACCGGCAGGCCATAGTGGCAGCCGGAAGTGGTTGTAAGGCAGCTCTCGAAGCCGAAAGGTATTTGCAGACATTGTAAGAAAAAAAGGGGAAGCATTTGTTTGTTTCCCCTACTTTTTTATGTAGATGGGCATTAACTTAACGCTTTCTATGCTTTATTCCCTTTATACATTTCTCCAAGGCATCAAACTTGAATTCGTAAAATCGTAAAAAAAATATATAGATTCAAGACAGAAGCGTTGCACTTCTATCTTGAATCTATATCGGACATTATGACGACCGTATTGCAAAACATGAGACTTCCATGCAGCGTGCCTTGAGAAAACTCCGCCGTAACTTCCGCTTTGTACGTTCATATCCGGAGGAGGTTGTATGCGAACCTTTCTTTCGTGTCTATCACTATTTATGGAGGACGCTTAAACTTTGGAAATTAGAATAATCAATTAGCTGTTTATGGCAAGAGGGCTGTCATGCTCAAATGATTTATAAAAATATCACACTTATGTTACGATTGAGAGATTTGAATATTGTAGAATCCAAGGATGATCTTGCCGCCATCCCGCAGGGCAAGGTCCTCATCAACACGATAAACGCACATTCGTATAACACGGCGCAGAAAGATGGGCTGTTTGCTGAGGCGTTGAAGAACGGAGATTACCTCATTCCAGACGGAGCGAGTATCGTGAAGGCGTGTAGGTGGCTGAAGGCTAAGTCGCAACCGAGGGAGAGAATAGCTGGATGGGACTTGTTCGAGTTTGAGATGAGAAGCCCCCTCCAACTCCCCCAAGGGGGAGAGTCGCAGCGAGAAGTGGCACATATAAAAACAAATAGTATTGCATTCTCATCGGGGGAGCCGCAGCGGGAAGGTACACATATAAAAACAAGTAGTGTCGCAATCTCATCAGTAGAGCCGCAACGGAAACGGAAAGTGATGTTCATGGGTTCGTCAGAAAGCGTTTTGGCAAAGATTAGACAGCGGGCTGCAGACAGCTTTCCAAACGTTGAGGTCATAACATATTCTCCGCCGTATAAACCGGAGTTCTCTAAAGAGGACAATGAAGCTATAATAAAGGCAATAAACGAGGCCAATCCTGACCTGTTGTGGATTGGGATGACTGCTCCGAAGCAGGAGAAATGGGCGTATGAGCATTGGGATGAGTTGAATATCCATTGCCATGTGGGAACAATCGGAGCCGTGTTCGATTTCTTTGCAGGAACGGCGAAACGCGCACCGTTATGGTGGCAGCGACATTCCCTTGAGTGGTTGTACAGATTGCTAAAAGAGCCCAGGCGAATGTGGCGCAGGTATCTCATCGGCAACGCACTGTTTCTTTGGAATATAATGAAGGAGAAGGTTTCGTAAAACAGGCTGTTTGTGATAGTCAGCGATACGAAATAACCTTATTTTCACTAATCCATAACCCTGCGAATGTAATCAGACCGTTGAGCATAAGTAGCTCGTAGCCGAACTTATAGCCGGTGAAGCGGAATGTCAGGGAGTCGATGACGAAGCAGAGAATGGGCGAAGCAACGGCGATGTAAGGCACGAGTTGGTCGCATACGGCGCGACGGGTGAGCAGTCCGAAAGCGAAAAGGCCGAGCAAAGGGCCGTAAGTATAAGAACACAAAGTATAGATTGCATCAATCACGCTGCTTGAGTTTACAGCGTTGACTATAAGGATTATTGCTACAAACACAATGGACATTCCGATGTGGACACGACGGCGCAGACATTCGTCTGCGCCGTTTTCTTTTATATCAACGCAGTAGCTGGTGGTCAATGCCGTAAGCGCAGAGTCGGCACTTGAAAACGATGAGGCCACAATGCCGATGGTGAAGAGTACTACAACGCCCTGACCGAGGTGGCCGGATGCCGCAAACATCGGCATCAGCTCATCGCCGGCGGCGGGCAACGCAATGCCTTCTTTCGTGGCAAGCATCATGAGCAACACGCCAAGAGTGAGGAAAAGGAGATTTGCCGGCACAAAGGCGAATCCGTAGGTGCACATATCTTTTTGTGCCTCCCTCAAGGTCTTGCACGTCAGGTTCTTCTGCATCATGTCCTGGTCGAGCCCCGTCATGACAATAACAATGAAGATTCCGCTAACAAATTGCTTCCAAAAGTTCTGCTTCGACACCCAGTCATCGAACACGAATATGCGGCTATGGCTGTCTGTGGCTACCGCTTTGACGGCTTCGATGGGCGACATCCCAAGCTCAACCGACACATTATATATAATAAGGAGTAGGGCGAGGAACATACAGGTGGTCTGGAACGTGTCTGTCCACACCAGCGTCTTGATGCCTCCGCGCCTTGTATAGAGCCAAATCAGAGCCACCATACACACCACGGTAGCCACAAACGGCACACCAAGAGATTCTAATACGAAGCGTTGGAGTATGAAGCAGACGACATAGAAGCGCACGGCCGCACCTGTCATCTTCGACAACAGGAAGAACGAGGCTCCCGTTTTGTAGGCTTTCTGCCCCAACCGGCGTTGCAGATACGTGTATATCGTTGTGAGATTCAGCCTGTAATAGACCGGCAGAAGCAGGAATGCGATGGCGAAATAACCGATGATGAATCCCAGACAGGTCTGTATGTAGGTCATGTCTGTGGACATAACTATCCCCGGGACGCTCACAAACGTAACGCCGGAGATAGACGCTCCCACCATACCGAAGGCCACCATATACCACGGTGAGTGCCGGTTACCGCGATAGAAAGTCTCGTTTGTCGCCCTGCGCGATGTAATCCTGCTGAACGCCATCAGCGCGGCAAAATACGCCAGTATCGTTATCAGTATAATCATAGCGCGAAGGTACTACTTTTTCCGCATATAAATTGATAATTTGGCATTGTATTTCTGAAATATTATGCGTATCTTTGCAAGGATATGAAACAGGAAGAAGCATTGACATCACAGCATAATACCGAAGAGCAACTGTTTGTGCAAATCAAGCAGATGCTGGACAACGCACGTAGGCACATCGCCAGAACGGTGAATTCCACTACTGTTGAGGCTTATTGGCAGGTAGGCAAATACATCGTAGAGTATGAACAACAGGGGAATGTAAAAGCAAAATATGGGAAAGGAGTTATTGTTCAATACTGAAAGGTTTAAGAAATTATTGAAATTGGGATTGAAAAGTTGTCAAATTACTTTAGACGGGAGTAAGGAGTTACATGACAAGACAAGATTTCCATTTAATAATACGGGCTCATATTCAAATATTATAAATAATATCCATATTGCTGTAAGACTGGGTATCAACATCGTCTTGCGCATAAACTACACAAAGAAGAATCTTACTGATTTAGAACTGATATTGAAAGACTTTGAAGATTTGTCCATAAAAGAAAGGGACATGATAACTTTATCTATGAACAAAGTTTGGCAGGAGACTGCTAATGACTTAAAAGATGACGTAAACAAATTTACTGAAGCCGCCAATGAATTTGGTTTTCAAATGCCAGATGCGCTATTAGCCGACCGGGTTCGTAATCCATGCTATGCAGACAAAATCAATGAAGCCGTAATAAATTACGATGGTAAAGTCTATAAATGTAATGCCAGAGATTTTACAGATGACAGACATGAAGGAATTTTGAACTGTGAAGGAAATATAATATGGAATAAATTATATCATAAAAGAAACAAAACAAGAAATATAAACCAAATATGTAAGACCTGCTCCATTTTCCCGATCTGCGGTGGTGGTTGTAGCCAATTCGCTCTTGAGAATTCAGGAAAAGATTACTGTATTGGAAAATATGAAACCAATGAGATTATAACACAAATGTTTTTATCCAAATATTACACGCCAAAGTCATAGCTTATGGGGAAACAGTTTTTACTATTTGTATACACGCTCATATCAGCGACTATAACCGCCGGGACAATAAGCGGAAGAGTCGTAGACGAGAACGCACAGCCTATGGAATTTGTAAACGTAGTACTGCTGAGCCACAACGACTCTGCATTCGTGCAGGGAGCCGTGACAAAAGATGATGGGACGTTTACTATCTGCACAGACAAGAGTGAAGGGTTGCTGAAAGTGTCATTCGTAGGATATATAATTAAGTATGTTGATGCACGACAGGGAGACATTGGTGACATCCAAATGCAGCCAGACGATTATGCACTAAAAGAGGTGATCGTGAAAGGCTACCACCCTGTCATCAGGAAAGAACACGGTAAAACCATCCTTGACATCAGGCAGATACCAAGAGTGGAGACAATGAAGGCGATGGACGTTATGAAGTTCGCTCCGGGCGTAATCGTAACAGCGGCGGGGGAAATACGAATGACAGGAATGGCTGCAACGGTACTCGTAAACGGAAGGAGATTGTCTGGCGAGGAACTGTCGGCGTACCTCAAAAGTCTGAAAGCTATAGATGTGGAGAAAATAGAGGTAATGCAGAACCACGGGGGAATGAACGATGCAGACATCTCCGGAGGAGTTGTCAATATCGTCACAAAACGGAACATGACAGGATTCTCGGAAAGCACAGACATCTATGCTGCTACTCCGGGAAGCAAGTCCTACTCATTCACCCCAATGACAAATATATTCTTCGGAACGGACAAATGGAATGTGTACGGGACTTATTCGTATACACAGGGAAAGAGCAAACAGTACAGCGAGACAACGAACGAATATACATACAACGGGACAAGGCATTACAGTGAGGGTGAATATTACGGCTGGCAGAAACGGCACACATACAGGGTCGGAGCAGTGTGCAACCTGACAATGCACCAATCTGTTGGGATCGAGGTAAACGGAGTCAGTGCAGCACCGACAACAGCACATGACATGAAAGCGCAGACTTACACCATAGGAGGAACACCATACGGTGGAACTGCACAGCAAGCGTACAGGTCACACTCTGACTTCTACAACATCGCCGGAGCATATAATTGGGAATTTGACAGTGGGGAAAGCTATATGAAATTGCTCGTGAACTATAACAATAAAAACTCTTTAGATGACAACTGGCTGGAGACAAGATACAAGGGATTAGAAGGATATGACGTGGAAGAGACTGATATTACACGAACTGAGGGCGACAATGTGTCGGCAGCAGTGGATTTCAAGAAAAAACTCAAAAATGGATGGACCGTCAGCGCGGGAGGTAAACTGCTCACAAGCAACAGGAGCAGTAGGGTTTCCGTTGAGGACCGGCTGGAAGACACCTCGTCTGCAACAGACTGGGACTATAGGGAGAATATATACGGAGGATACATGGGAGCTACGAAAGAACTCGGAAGATGGTATTTTGCGGGAAGCCTGCGCGTAGAGAAAACGGCGCTGAAAGGTGATGCTGATGACGGAGGAATGACAAGGAAGAACTACACAGACTGGTTCCCGTATGCATACGTTGCATATACCACAAGTAAGGGCTACAACTATTCTCTGTCTTACAACCGGACGATATACAGACCGCCATTCGCATTGATGAACGGTTTCGTGAACAGGATATCTGACGTATTATACGATAAAGGAAACCCTGAGTTGGAGGCGGAATTGACGGACGTGGTTGAATTTTCTGTATCACGTGGAAGGCACTCGGGCTTACTGAAGTACAGCCACAAACCAAACACAATCACGGAGTTCTTTGAGGTGGAGAACGGTATAACATACCATACAAACAAAAACTATGGAAGTGTGTCGACAATACTGGCAGACTACACTTACAGCGGATACATAAGGAGTTGGTGGATGGCAAACCTCAGCATTACAGGCTCATATACGCGTATACCAGACAGTTACAACAAGAGACACTTGGCAACGGGTGAAGTGAGCTGGACAAATAGGATGTCGTGGAAGAGCGTAGGGACACTTAATCTGGGGTGTTACTACACGACACCGAATATAGAAGGAAACTCATACACTAAGGGATATACTTCGTTCGACATCTCCTTAGAAAGGTCTTTCTTCAATGACGCATTAACTATAAAGGCTGGTGTGGACGACATCTTCAATGGAGTAAAGACAAATACGGAAAACATTGTGCCAACCCTGAACTATAATGCCTATATCAAGAACCAGACAAGACAGGTGTGGTGCAGCATCACATATAATTTCTCTACCAAGACGAGGACTGGAAAGAAAAGGATACAGAACGACAATAATATAGAAAACAGAATGTAGAGATATGAAAAGATTTCCTTTCATAAGGCAACAGAACGCTATGTGCTGTGGAATTGCTTGTCTACAGATGATATGCGCTTACTACGGTAAGAAATATACAAATCATTTAAGATGAAGAGCTATGTATAACTTTAGATTTATATTACTAATTGTATTAGTTCTCCATACAACCGTTTTATTCTCGCAAAACACCATCAAAGGAATGGTTTGTGATACAGATGGAGTGGCAATACCTAATGCCAATGTTGTACTTTGGCGTAATGACACTCTCGTTGCCCAAAGCGTCAATTCTGAACATGGATTTTTGCTGGAAAATATTCCCGATGATTCCTATATACTGAACATTAGCCACGTGGGCTATCAAATTAAGCAAATAACATTAGATGTAAATAGCAATATTGATTTAGACTCTATTACACTTTCTTTCATCCACGAGTTGGACGAAGTTGTGATAACGGCTGCCCGCAATATTACCTCCTACAGAAATAATCTCCTTCATATTAATGTCAATCAGACATTCCTTTCAGAACTTCCTAATATGGAAAGTGTGCTGGGCAATATTCCCGGTGTGCTTCTGACAAACAACAAATTGACATATTTCGGCAAAGGTCAGATACTGCTTCTTATTAATGGAAGGGAAGTGAAAAGTTTGGAGGAAGTGAACACTCTGCAACCATCGCAGATCTCGGAAATTGTGGTGGACAATATGCCGGGAGCGAAGTATGACTCGCGTTATTCTTCCGTATTGAATATTAAGACGGTGTCGGAAAAACCGGCATTGATGGTTTATAACACAAACACCTGGGGGCGCCACTATTCTGGCACCGCAGGTTTCACCTCTCAGAGCAAAGTCAAGAATGTGTTGATAGACTATGGTTATGGTTTTAGGAAACGGACAAATACTTTATATTCGGAGCAAATGGAAGAAAACTTACAGACAGATAACACCTTTGAAAGAGTCTTCAATGATACAACCGTTTCTTACCGTAAATCCTATGATTGGCATATAGGCACCCAAAGTAAGTTAGGGGCTGGTACACTTAACCTAAAATATTCAGGTTACTATTCCTCAAATAAGCCTGAGTATTCATCATTTATGCAGTATACTTCTGCTGTAGGCATAGAAAACTTTAACATTCAGAGAACAGGTAAATACAAAGAGCAACAACATTTGGCAACATTAGATTATCTGATTGAACTGAAGTCAAAGAACACTCTTCGCATTACAACTGATTATCTGTATCAGCACAATAAAGACAATAGCCGCGCCTCTGAAAGCTCTGCGAATTCAGAGAAGCTGACCCTTTTGGATTTTAATGGGAAATACAACATTTACTCACTTCTTGCAGAATACGAACATTGCTTCAACAATTCCATAAAATTGTCAACGGGGATGCGCTATAGCAATGTGTACAGCAAGAATGATTCAAGGGAAGATGAAACATCAACGTTCTATAGTCTTCATGAGAACAGGTATGCACTCTATACAGAGGGTAGTTTCCAATGGCGTAAAATGACTTTGCTGTTGGGATTGCGTTGCGAAAGATTTGATAAAAGGTATCATTGCACGACGCAAGATGTAACAAAATATAAAGATTTGTTTTTCCTGCCGTCTTTTGCATTGTCTTATCTGTGCTCGGAAAAACTGCAATTCTCTCTTTCGGGGAATAAAAAGGTTTCACTGCCTTCTTTCAATGAACTGACTCCTATCATCACCTACCTTAACCAGTACTCTTATATGACTGGAAATCCTTTTCTGAAACCGGCTGTAAGATATGATTTTTGTCTTGGAATGGTTTGGCTGAATAAATTCAATGTGAAATTGGAATACAATATGATAAAGGATGACCGGGTTGCGTTTAGTGCCCCAGATGAGAGTAGTTCACAGGTATTGAAATACACCTATACCAATATAGATAAGGCAAGGCAATTTACAGGAACGCTGACATACTCGGACTATTTGTTCAAGCGTCATGCCTTCAGCCTGAGTGCAGGAGTCTTGAAGCCAAGAGTAAAGGTTCCTTATTTAGACCAATATTTGCATCTCACCAAGTTTTCATATTTTATGCAGTTCTACAGCAATTGGAAATTAAGTCAAATGGTTAATTTCTCGGTCAGCTATGTATTCCAGTCAAAATCTTATGACAAGGTTGACACATACAGCGCAACCCACGATTTGGGATGCAACATATCAATTGTCCCGATAAAAAATAAGCTCTCTATTAATTTACAGATAAATGATATCCTTAAGAAGGCAAATGGAAACTGGGAAACGAAGTATGGGTATATACGTACCCGGCAAATTAATAATGCAGATAGTAGAAATATAACATTGTCGTTACGATATATTTTTAATTCATTTAAATCTATAAGACAAGGCAGCAGCAATAGTGAAGAAATAGAACGGTTATAAAAAGCATCGCATTTAGACTTTTATGCATATTGTCTTAATGTATATTAATGTATATTTGCATTGCACTTAATAAAAAACTTATGAAAAAGAAATTCAAATTATATTTATGTTTACTTGGTGTCATGATTTCCATAAACTTACACGCTATGCCGGGTTACACCACTGACAGGCAATCATGCTTGTCTGGAAACCAGACGGCATCATGCTATGGCAACGAGGGAACAGAGGACAATCCAGAGAAACGCCTGACGGGGTTGCTTTTGGAAAAAGAAGGTATCCCCATTCCTTTCGCATCCATATCTTTGTATTCCGTCAAGGATTCCACCTTTATTGGTGGAGGCATCTGCGATGAGGAAGGGCGGTTCGAGATACCATTCTCCGGCGAACAGACGATAGTGAAGATTAGTTGCGTGGGGTATAAAAACATAGAATTAACCATGACGGCATTGGACATGGGGACAATTTATATGTCGCCGGACACCAGTATGCTGGGGGAGGTTACCGTAGTGGGACACCGCAAGCTCATAACACGGGAGAACGGACAACTGACTTTGGATATCCAAAACTCTAACTTGAAGAACATCGGGAAGGCCAGAGACGTAATGAAGTATATCCCCGGAATGGTAAGTGTAGAAGGAAAATATGAGGTGTTTGGTAAGGGGGAACCGGTAGTATACCTTGACGGGCGGAAGGTGCGGAATGCCTCCGAGCTGTCTCTCCTTGCCTCCTCCAATATCAAGTCCGTCAAACTTATCACCAATCCCGGGGCGGAATATGACGCAGCGACAAGGGCTGTGGTCGCCATCACCACCATGCGCAGGGCGCAAGACGGACTGTCGTCCATTGTCAATATGGAGGTAAGCCGCCATAAGCATTGGTCCGACAACGAGGACATAAACCTAAACCTGCATCATGGAGATTTGGACGTGTTCCTCGCGTACAGACATGACAACACAAAAAGCGATATACAATATGATGTGGATCAGACAAACTACGGGGAGGATGTCTTTCATGAGGTATCAGCCTCGGAATACTCAGACCGCTCGCGTTCCCATGATTTCAGCGCGGGAATGAACTACAACATTAGCAAGAACCACACTGTGGGCGGCAAGTATATGGGAACTTTCTCTGACTACAAACTGCTCGACTCGCCATACGACTATATACAGGCATACAAGAACGGCGAGTTGCTGACCTATACGGACAACAAGACCGATGAGTCAGAGAAGGAGCGGTTCCATAATATCAACCTTTATTATACGGGACAGTTGGCGGAGAAAGTACGTCTTAATATGGACGCTGACTATGTATATACACAATTGAAGAGCACCCAACAGGTGACCGAGACAAGCAGGTTGGACGGTGAGGCTGAGGAGACCAATATGCGGAACGACCAGCGCAACCGCGCCCTTGCGTTTAAGGGCGTGTTCTCGTGGGACATGACGAAAAGCAGCGTCATAGACTTTGGCGCGGACTTCAGCAGGATCACCTCATGGGGAACTTCTGAGAACGAGGAGGGAAAGATAGAGAATGACGACTACAAGAACACGGAGACGAAATACGCCGGCTTCGTGGCTTACCGTTTGTCTGCCTCTAAATGGTCCGCGGGCATCGGACTCCGCTACGAGTACGTGCGCGCCACAAACACAGACAAGGGCGAAGTGGTTGGCAGGAGAAACTACTCGGACTTTCTTCCCTCGTTGGCATTGTCTACTTCATTGGGAAGGGTCAACATCGGACTGGACTTCAGCAGCAGGGTAAACCGCCCGTCATTCCGGCAACTGAACAACAGCGTGAGTTACAACAACCAGTATCACTACGAACAGGGCAATGTCAACCTGAAGCCGCAATATGTCTATGACACGGAACTGAGCGTGAACTATGGCATATTTGACTTGAAACTCGACTACCAATACATCAAGGACTACATACATCCTACGGTCGTGGCCGTAGACGGGAAGCCGGGAACAGCCTCGTGGATGTCCACCAATGCCAAGAAATTCCAGCAGCTTGGAGCACAATGTGTCATTTCGCCTGCCTTCGGCTGCTGGCGTCCGACATTGACAGCAGGCATTTACAAGCCAAACTTTGCGCTCACGTTCAATGGAGAGGAAGAGAATTACAACCACCCGTATGGCATTCTGTTCTTCCAAAACGCGGTGGAGCAGAGGGGCGACTGGCTCTTCCGGGGCGATTTTTACTGGAACATAAAAGGGAATCATGGCATATATGAGCAAAATAGCCATGCCTCTTTCAACCTGATGGCGCAAAAGCAACTGCTCCATAAGAGGCTGACAATTACGCTAAAGGCGGAGGACGTGTTTAACTGGTCGAAGCTGAAGGATGTGAAGAAGGTGAACTTCGTCATACAGAACCGTGCCGTCAACAACTTCAATCGCTGTATCATTGCCACCATCAGTTACAATCTCAACAGCTTCAAGGACAAGTATAATGGCAGGGGAGCCGCCGAGGACGAAATTAACCGCTTCTAAATTAAATACAAGCAGGTTGGTAAAAGTAAATGTCTTATGGATGCAATAAAAGATATTAGATACATCAAATATTAAGTTTACAGATATCCTGCAACACCGCCACGGCTTCGCCAACGGTCTTCACTTCATTTACAACCATACTGCGTTTGCCGTGGATTTCCTTCAGATTGCAGCGTCGTGGATTGTGTGAGATGAAGTTGAGTACACTGTCGAAAGCCTTGCTCTGATAGTATGCGCTCTCTTTATTGCTCACAAACTGCATTTGCATACGCCCCTGTTTCAGTATGATTTTCTCACAGCCGAGCTTCTTTCCGAGCCTGCGGAGCGGCACCACCTGCATCAACTCAATACCCTCGCGCGGCATCTTGCCGAAACGGTCCTCCAGCCGCTTATGATAAGCATCGAGTTCCTCATCGCTTTCGATGTTGTCGAGTTCACGATAAAGCAACATACGCTCGCTGCTGCCCGGCACGTAGGTATCGGGGAAGTACATTTCAAGGTCGCTTTCCACGGCGCAATCCTCAACAAACTCCTCGCCGCTGATTAGTTTTCCCTCTGCCATCTCCTCGGCATACATATCGGCGAACTCATCATTCTTCAGTTCGGTTACGGCCTGATTCAGTATCTTCTGATAGGTCTCGTAGCCCAAATCCTCCATGAATCCACTCTGCTCCGCACCCAATAGGTTTCCCGCGCCACGTATGTCAAGGTCCTGCATGGCCAAGTTGAAACCGCTGCCGAGGTCAGAGAACGTCTCAAGAGCCTCCAGCCGGCGACGCGCCTCATTGTTCAGACTCGCTAACGGAGGCGAAAGCAGATAGCAGAATGCCTTGCGGTTGGAACGTCCCACTCGTCCCCGCATCTGGTGCAAGTCGCTGAGACCGAAGCGGTGAGCATCGTTGATGATGATGGTGTTGGCATTCGATATGTCGATACCGTTCTCGACGATGGTCGTCGATAGCAGCACATCATAGTCATAGTTTATGAAGCCCATGATAATCTCCTCCAGTTCCTCGGGCTTCATCTGTCCGTGTCCGATGGCAATACGCGCGTCGGGCACGTATTTTTTTATGAGGTCGGCCAGCGATTGCAGGTTGCTGATGCGGTCGTTCACGAAGAACACCTGTCCGTTGCGGCTCATCTCAAAGTTTATCGCGTCGGCGATTATCTCATGGCCGAATGTCGCCAGTTCTGTCTGAATAGGGTAACGGTTGGGTGGGGGAGTGCGCATGATGCTCATATCGCGTGCGCCCATCAGCGAGAACTGTAATGTACGGGGGATAGGAGTGGCCGACATCGTGAGCGTGTCGACGTTGGTCTTAAGCGTGCGCAACTTCTCTTTCGTCGACACGCCGAACTTCTGTTCC
Organism: uncultured Prevotella sp.; assembly: GCA_900547005.1. Classification (GTDB taxonomy): domain Bacteria; phylum Bacteroidota; class Bacteroidia; order Bacteroidales; family Bacteroidaceae; genus Prevotella. The sequence continues at coordinate 14,972 of URER01000023.1, read as the reverse complement.
TCGTCGATGATAAGCAGTCCCAGATCTTTCCACTTCACGTTCTTGCCAATCAGTTTGTGCGTGCCCACGAGAATGTCCACCTTTCCCTCCTCAAGGTCGTTCAGCACCGTTCTTGTTTGCTTTGCCGAGCGCGCTCTCGACAGGTAATCGATACGCACGGGAAGGTTGCGCAAGCGGTCGCGGAAGGTCTGATAATGCTGGAATGCGAGCACCGTCGTAGGCACAAGCACCGCCACCTGCTTTGAGTCGCAGGCCGCCTTGAACGCCGCGCGCACCGCAATCTCGGTCTTGCCGAAGCCCACATCGCCGCAGACGAGCCTGTCCATAGGCCGCGAACTCTCCATGTCGGCCTTCACTTCGGTTGTTGCTTTCTGCTGGTCGGGCGTGTCTTCATATAGGAAACTGGCCTCAAGCTCATGCTGCATGAACGTGTCGGGACTGAAAGAAAAGCCTTTCTCGTGCCGGCGCTTGGCATATAGCTTTATCAGGTCGCGCGCGATGTCCTTGATGCGCTTCTTGGTGCGCTCCTTCAGACGCTCCCATGCGCCGGTGCCGAGCGTGGAAAGACGTGGAGGCTCGCCGCTTCCGTTGCTTCTGTACTTTGAAATCTTATACAGGGAGTGTATCGACACGTCTACGATGTCGCCACGCTGATATACGATTCTTATCATCTCCTGATAGGAACCGCCCGTGGGCACACGCACAAGACCGGCAAACTTGCCTATTCCGTAATCCACATGAACAATGTAATCGCCCGGTTCCATCTCCTGAAGTTCCTTCATCGTGAGCGCAATCTTACCCGCACGGGCTTTGTCGGACCGCAGATTGTACTTGTGGAAACGGTCGAATATCTGATGGTCGGTGAAGAAACAGACGCGCAGAGTGTTGTCGGCGAAGCCCTCATGCAGGGTTTTGTCCACCGGCGTGAACGGCAACCGGCTGCACACACTCTCGTTTTCCGAACTTCTGCTCAGTGCCTTGTTGTATCTCTCGTCATAGTCGTCGCCGCCGTCCTTGCTGTCGAAAATGTCGCGCAGTCGCTGTGTCTGCTTTGCACTGTCGGCCAATATATATAATGTGTAGCCCTGAAGCAGATAGTCTTCGAGCGTCTTTGTGAGCAGGTCGAAATTCTTGTGGAACAGCGGTTGGGGCGAAATGTCGAATGCTATGAGGGCTGTCTTGTCGCCAACGCCGTTGTTCTCGCGCTTCTTCGCCTTGTCTGCGGCATTGCTGCCGAACTCCACCCGTCGGAAACCCGATGCCACGGCAGCGAATGCCGACGGACTGACGAGTTGGCTTTCGCGCACCATCTCGCGCCTTATCTGTTGTTGTTCGGCCTCGGTCTTGCCCTCCATGCGCTCGGTCATGGCCTGCGACGAGAAGCCGTCCTTATATATGCGGTCGATGGAATCATGCACGAAGGTGAAGTCCTTCATGACGAGAAGTGTGTCTTTGGGTAGAAAGCTGAGGAACGGAATCTTTGTTTCGGTCAGTGAAGCAAGTTCCGGCACAATCTCAATCTCCGTTTTCTTATCCTTCGACAACTGTGTCTCCACCTCGAATGTACGGATGGAATCAATCTCGTCGCCGAAGAAATCGAGACGGAACGGCAGTTCGCTGTTGTATGAATACACGTCGAGGATACTTCCGCGTAGGGCAAACTGTCCCGGTTCATACACGTAATCCGTCTCGCGGAAACCATAATCGCGCAGTTGCCTTGTCATTTCCACAATGTCGACCGTGTTGCCCACCTTCATCGACAGGCGGCGCTCGTCGAGCTGCTTCTGCGTAATGACAAGCTCGGCAATGGCTTCAGGGGAGGCAACTATGTAGAGGGAATAGCCCCCTCCGACTCCCCCAAAGGGGAGAGTGCCATCAGGGTGAAGACAATTATTCCCTCTGTTTCCAGTTTGTTCTTCCCCCTTTGGGGTGAGAGTGCCATCAGGGTGAAGACTATTATTCCCTCTGTTGCCAGTTTGTTCTTCCCCCTTTGGGGTGAGAGTGCCATTAGGGTGAAGACTATTATTTCCTCTGTTGCCAGTTTGTTCTTCCCCCCTTGGGGGGATTAGAGGGGGGCTTTTCCTCAACCTTGCCAGCACCTCCGTGCGGAGTATCTCGCTTGCCGCATCGCGCTGACCGTATTTCACGGCACGCCGATAGGAAGACGGGAAGAAAAGCACATTCTCCTGTCCCATAATCTGCGTAAGGTCGTGATAGAAATAGCCCGCCTCATCGGCATCGTTCAATACAAAAAGAACCGCTGTTCCCATCCTTTCGTGTATGGAGGAGAAGAAAAGCGGTGCGGCCGAGGCCAATAAACCCTTCAGGAAAACCGTCGTTGCCGACTTGTCTTCCAGTGTTTTCAAAAACGCTCCCGCCTGTGGCAGAGAGCCGTATAGCTTCTGAATTTTCTTTATTTCCATGTCATGCTCTCACGAGTAGAGGCTTTTTAGAGGTAAGAGGTAAGAGGTAAGAGGTAAGAGGTGAGAGGTGAGAGGTAAGAGAAATGCTTTTTTGCAGAAAGAGGATACATTCTTTTGTAATAAGATATGTGCCATTATCTCATCCCATTATTTCATCCATTATCTCTTTCTTTATCTCTTTCTTTATCTCATCTATTATCTCATCTATTATCTCATCTATTATCTCATCCTTTATGTTGCTATTCTCTTACCTCTTACCTCTTACCTCTCACCTTTTACCTCTCACCTCTCACTTCTCACCTCTGCTTTCGGCATTGGCGGATATTTGCGGAACCATCCGTCCATGCGCAGCCGCATAACGCCGAAGAAAGCCTCCCCGAAAATGCCGCCGCTCATCTTGCTCACGCCCTCGCGGCGGTTGACGAATATAACCGGCACTTCTTTTATCTTGAAGCCAATCTTATAGGCCGTGTACTTCATCTCTATCTGGAAGGCATATCCCTTGAATCTCACCTCGTCTAACGGCACAGTCTCAAGCACCCTGCGCTTGTAGCATTTGAAGCCCGCCGTGGTGTCATGCACGTTGAATCCCGTTACCATACGCACGTATTTCGATGCGAAATAGCTCATCAACACACGGCCGATAGGCCAGTTCACGACGTTCACTCCGCTCACATATCGCGAGCCGATAGCCACATCGTAGCCCTCGTCATGGCAGGCGGCGTAGAGTCGTGGCAGGTCGTTCGGGTCGTGGCTGAAGTCGGCATCCATCTCAAAGATGTAGTCGTAGCCGTGTTCCAGCGCCCATTTGAAGCCCGTGATATAAGCCGTTCCGAGTCCGAGTTTGCCAGTCCGTTCTATTATAAACAGTCTGTCGGCAAATTCCTTTTCCATCAGTCCGTGCACTATTCCGGCTGTTCCGTCGGGACTGCCGTCGTCGATTACGAGGATATGGAAGCACTTGGAAAGGCCGAATACCGCACGAATGATTTTCTCGATGTTCTCTTTCTCGTTATATGTTGGAATGATTACCACACTGTCGCTATTGTTCATTGCCGCCATGATATATTTTCTCCGCAGTTTATTAGGTGAATACAAAGTTAGTTATTTAATGGGAAACAACGATAATAATTTTAGTTTATTTATAAATATTCGTTGAATAAGGAGACAGTAGACAGGAGTTCGGTAGTTCAGACAATAGTCTTTTTGGGGACTGTTAGTCAGAGTACTCGAGTAATTTGGCTTTAGTACTCGAGTAATTTGGCTTTAGTACTCGAGTATTTCAGGCCTGATTACTCGAGTATTCGGGCTTTAGTACTCGAGTATTTCGGGCTTAGTACTGCGCCGTTTCGGCCACTTTGGAAGCCTGCTTTGTATATTGTTGGAAATCAGCGATATACAGGCTGCCAAAATTATGGCTATGGTTTGCTGCGAAGTTGGATAGTAAAACATCCATTTCTATAAAAGAAAAGTGACTGTGCCACTACGGTACAGCCACTTCAACATTTAACTCTCTAATTTTAAACCTAAATCTTTTTCTGTGTATTTATCTTCTTTTGTCCTGCTGAAAACAACCTTTTTATATTCTAAAGTATTTATGAATTGTCTTGAACATTATCTGCGGCCACCGTGCCTGCCACCGGAAGAGTGGCTGCCACCACCGCGGTTGCCGCCGGAGAAACCTCCTGACGGGCGGCTGAATGATGAGCTTGACGAGCGGTTGACCGAAGAACCGGATGACCGGCTGGGTGAGAACGAACGGCTGGGCGATGAGTTGCTTCTTGACGGTGTGCCGAAGTTGCGCGATGTACTGCCCGGATTGGGTGTTCTCGTAACCGTTGTGCGGGTGGAACTCTCACGCGTCGGACGGTTGAAATTGCTGTTGTCGCGACGGTTGCCGAATCCGCGTGTTCCTCTTGTCGGTCTGTTGTCCTGAGAACCTGTTTGCGGACGGCTGCCTGATGTTCCGCTTCCGTTGTTCACTACCTTGTCTGACGGTCGCGTCGTATTGTCGCCACGGTTCGGTCGGTTGCCGTTTCCGAATCCGCTGTTCGGCCGGTTGCTGTTATTGTTTTTGTCGTTGTTGTAGCGATTGTTATCTCTTCTGCCTGTGCCCATGTTGTGGTTGCCTCTCGGGCGGTTGTTGAATCCGTTGCGGTAGTCGCCCCTGCGGTGTCCGTCCTGCATACCGAAATGACGTCCTCCCGGTCGGCTTGGCTTGCCGAATCTGCGTCCGTGATACCACGAACGGCCTCCGTTGTAGTGCCAACTGTGTCCGCCGCGGTACACAGTCCAGAAGTGCGGCCGTCCGAAATAGAAGTAGTCGCGTCGCGGATAACGTGCGTAGATGGCGAAGTGCCAGTAGCCGGCGTTCCAATAAATCGGGCGGTAGAAGTAGGATGCTGCGCAGAAAGCCCTGTACTGCCAGTCGAAGAGCACGTAGCTCATGTCGAGATTGCGGTGTGTCCAATATGTTCCGTAAACATCGTCATAGCTGTTAACGCCCATCAGGTAGTCAAGGTTAATCTCGTATGCCGCCTCGTACTGGTCCTCGGTGAGGTTCAGTTCGTAAGCCATCTTATCTGTCAGGAACAGAGCCTGCTGGCGGGCCTGCTCGTAGCTCATGGCGTTTGCCGATACTGTCATCGTAAACAGAGCGGTCAGAATTATCATTAGCTTCTTCATAGTGGTATGTTTTTTTAGAGTGTTCCTTATTTTCATGTTGCAAAATTGCGAAGATTTTTGTGTATTATGAAAGGATTTTCCCTAAACCGGCGGGGATTTTCCCTAAAGTGATATTTGTGTGGTCGCATGGCATTTTTATGCAGGTTGCGATGCCTTTGTATGATAGTTGCGTGGTTGTTGTACAATAAAAGCCCGGCCATGACGTTATATATATTAATGTACACGTACTTGTATAGCATGATGAAGAATATTTTTGCGGTGCTGGCTTTGCTTGTCGCGACAAGCGCGGGGGCACAGGAGGAAGATGCGAGGCAGGAGTCTGTAAGCCGGCTGTTGCATGATATAGAATATAAGGTGGAGATGCAGGGCAGCTTTTCCAAAGGGAAGACGCCGCTGTGGCTCAACGCCAATAAGTTCGGTCTGAGTTCGCTCGATAAGACCAATGGCTACTTGCGCGGTGCGATAGAACGTCCGTTGAAGGCCGACGAGGGCCGGAAGTGGGGCGTGGGCTATGGTGTGGACTTGGCTGTGCCGGTGAATTATACGAGCAATGTGGTCGTTCAGCAGGCTTATGCCGAGGGACGTTGGCTGCACGGAACGCTTACTGTGGGCGCAAAGGAATATCCGATGGAACTGAAGAACAATGAGCTGTCGAGCGGTTCGCAGACCCTCGGACGCAATGCGCGGCCCATTCCGCAGGTGAGGCTGGCTCTGCCGGAATATTGGACTGTGCCGCTGACGCGCGGATGGTTGCATCTGAAAGGACATATAGCCTACGGAAAACTTACGGACGGCGACTGGGAAGGCGATTTCACGGCCCGTCAGACGAAATATACAGAAGATGTTCTCTATCACAGTAAGGCCGGTTATCTGAAAATCGGCAACGAGGATGTGTTCTGTCCGTGGTCGTTCGAGGTGGGATTGGAGATGGCTTCGCTCTTCGGCGGCAGGTCGTATCTGCCCAATGGCGACGGCACGATGCGCGTATATAACAATGGAACGGGGCTGAAGGCCTATCTTGACGCTCTCATTCCGGGTGGAGCCGAGGCCAATGAGACGCAATACAAGAACGTGGAAGGCGACCAGTTAGGCAGTTGGGTGATGCGCGTGAACTATGAAAACGATGATTTTGCGGCGAGCGTTTATGCCGATAAGTTCTTCGAAGACCATTCGTCGATGTTCCAGCTCGACTACGACGGCTACGGCTCGGGCGACGAATGGGACGTGAAGAAAGACCATAAGTATCTGCTGTATGACTTCAAGGACTGGATGCTCGGCGCGGAGGTGAAACTGAAGTGGGCCACATGGGTGCGCGGAATAGTCTTCGAGTATCTCTATACGAAGTATCAGAGCGGTCCGATTTACCACGACCACACGCCTTCGATGAGCGACCATATCGGAGGACGGGACAACTTCTACAATCACGGAATGTTTGCCGGATGGCAGCATTGGGGGCAGGTGATTGGCAATCCGCTCTATCGCTCGCCGATATACAATACCGATGGCACTATCGCAGTGGAGAACAACCGCTTTATGGCGTTCCATCTTGGACTCTCGGGCGAACCTTACGACAACCTGCGTTATCGCCTGTTGGGTACTTATCAGGAGGGATGGGGTACTTACGACAATCCTTATACAAAGAAACATCATAACGTGAGTGTGCTGGCCGAGGCTGCCTATACTTTCACAGGACGAAAATTGGAGGGCTGGAGCATCCGTGGTGGCTGCGGAATGGATTTCGGACACATCCTCGGGCATAACTACGGATTTCAACTGACAATATCAAAAACAGGATTATTCTCATTATGAAAGCAATAAAATCATTCTTTATAGCAGCATTGATGGCATCGTGTATGGCTTCGTGCGACATTGAAACGTCGGACAACGGCGACCTTGACGGCTTCTGGCACATGGAGCGTGTAGACACGCTGGCTACTGGCGGCGTGTGCGATTTGTCTGAACGGCGCGTGTTCTGGAGCGTTCAGGTGGGACTCGTGAATGTTACGGACTATGACAAAGAGACGCGGGGGTACTTGTTCCATTTCGAGAATACGAACTCTTCCCTGCGTCTTTACGACCCGTACAAGGACAACCGGGAGGAGGGCGACATAAAGGTGGAGGACCCGTCTATATTGTCGCCTTATGGTGTTAACGCCCTTGACGAGACTTTCCGCATAGAAGGGATTAGCGCCAATCGCATGACTCTCGCAACGGATGAACTGAGATTGAGTTTCAAGAAGTTCTGATATTGCTCATATCAGCGCTTGCCGGAAAGTGCGTCAAAGATTGCCGTGTCGTTGGAAATGCATCTGAAAAGCTGGCGAAATACAAAAGAAAACAATAATGGCAGACAGAATATTGGACATCTGTCTGCCATTATTTATTGGTTAGAACTTTTTTCCAAACGCGATATTAAGGAATGTATTGAACAGAATTTTTGTGTCGAGCCACCACGACCGGTGCTCCAGATAATAAAGATCGAGCTCCAGGCGGCGTAGCATCTTCTCCATAGTGTCGGTGTATCCGTTGTATAATGTGGCGTAAGACGTTACTCCCGGACGTATCTGATAGAGCAGTTCATAGCGCGGGTCGTGTTCCATAATCTTGTCGATGAAGTATTTCCGCTCGGGACGCGGGCCTATAAAGGCCATATCTCCCCTAAGAACGTTCCACAGTTGTGGCAGTTCATCGAGATGATGCTTGCGCAGCCAGCCGCCGAAAGGAGTGAGCCGGCTGTCTTCTTTCTCTGCCAACTGAGGCACGCCGTCCTTCTCAGCCTCTTCTTTCATCGTTCTGAACTTCAGTATCATAAACGGTTTTCCGCCTCTGCCGATACGCTCTTGCGAGAATATTACGGGGCAACCGTCTTCTCTCCGTATACCAATGTAACATACTAAGAACACGGGCGAGAACAGAACAAGGCATACAAGTGCCAGCAGAAAGTCAATGGCGCGCTTTATATGTTGTGAAATACCGTTTCCGTATTTGTTTATATGGCTCATTTCTTATCAAGGATTTCGTAAACAGAATGGTTGCTCTTGTATTCAGGAACAATCTCTTTCATGTTTGCTACGGTTTCCATATCATCGTATTTATAGCTGTTCGCTATCAGTCTTTCAATGTTATTGCAGACCTCGGCGAAGTCATACTCGCGCACTGTGGCAATCTTTATCTTGTCGTTCTGAGTCGGTTTGTTTATTTCCTGATCGTTGAGAACCTCCTCATAGAGCTTCTCGCCGTCGCGCAATCCTGTATATTTTATCTCAATGTTCTCTGCTCCGCTCAGTTTAATCATGCGCTTTGCCAAGTCTACAATCTTCACCGGCGCGCCCATATCGAACACGAAAATCTCTCCTCCGTGGCCCATTGTGCCTGCTTCGAGAACTAACTTGCAGGCTTCGGGGATGAGCATGAAGTAGCGGAAGATATCTGGATGTGTTACCGTTACCGGTCCTCCGTTCCTTATCTGTTCCTTGAACAATGGTATTACAGAACCGTTGGAGCCTAAGACGTTGCCGAAACGGGTTGTAACGAATTGTGTAACGCCCTCAGTCTTGCCGTCCTTTATCGCCTTGTCGAGGCTCTGCACATAGATTTCGCAGATGCGTTTGCTGCATCCCATCACGTTGGTCGGGTTCACGGCCTTATCGGTTGAAATCATCACGAACTTCTTTACGCCGTACTTCACGGACAGGTCGGCGATGTTTCTCGTTCCTTCCACGTTGTTCTGAATGGCCTCGCAAGGGTTGTCTTCCATCATGGGCACGTGCTTGTATGCTGCTGCATGGAACACGTAATCGGGCTTGTAGGTTTCGAACAGCGTCTCCATACGGCCTTTGTTGCATATTGTGGTTACTATGGTTTCGGCCTTGATGTGTGGATAATTCTTTTGCATGAACAGGCGGATGTCGTGCTGCGGAGTCTCGGCCTGGTCTATTAGCAACATCATCTCAGGCTTGAACTTCGCCACTTGGCGCACAATCTCACTGCCGATGCTGCCTGCCGAGCCGGTAATCATGATGCTCTTGCCCCGCAGAAGAGTACCGACAGCGTCCATGTCAATCTGTATCTCGTCGCGTGGCAGCAGGTCTTCTATTTCAATATGCTTGAGTGCGGGCTTGTCTATGCCGCCGTCTTTCCATTCCTCCTCATTTCTTTGAACGTAAATCTTTATACCCGCCTTGATGATTGCGTTTTGCATTTCCTGATTGTTGCGGAAACTTGCCAGCTTTCCATTAGTTACGACAAACGCCTCAATGCCGTTGTCTTTCATCCGTTCGGGCAAAGTCTCATCAAGAATGTATATCTTTTCGCCCATCAACTCATGATGCTTTGCATCTCGGTTTTCTGTTATAAAGCCTTTGATGTCAAACTTCTGGGGGCTTTCGTTCCTGAAATGTTTTGCTAAGGCTATTGCACTGCTGTCCGTACCATATATATATGTGTACTTGGAGTTGATGCTTTTTACCGATACTTCGTACAGAATCTTCATTAATATGCGCAATGCCCACAGCATTCCTCCCGAAAGCAACGATGCCAAAAGTATGTATTGGCCGCTTATAAAATAAAGTGGATAAGTATGTCCTACTAATAGATGTATGGCATAAGAGGTGGTACCGCCGAGTGCTACGGCGTATGCTATGCGTTGAAGGTCGATGAATGAAGAGTAACGGAGGATGCCGCTGTATGTATGGAAACATTTGAATGCCATGCCATAGAACAGCGTGTACATCAGTGTCGTCATGCAAATTTGATGGAAATTGCTCAGAAGTAGGGCACCGCTATTCAGCTGCTGGTAGATGAAAAGATATGACATGAACACCACTCCACAGTCAATAAGAAGGATGCACCAATATGGTAAAGCCTTCTTTGTGAAGTACCAATGTGATAATTTATATAATATCCTCATAGTTGTTATGTGAAAAGTTCCGGCCATTCACCACGGTATGCAACTTATCTTGCAATGTTGGCGAGTGTAAGGAAGATAATCTTAAAATATTCTTTTATGCCGTTTTGGCTGATATATATCATATTCAGCTTTATCTTGTCCGGCATTATATGTTCTATATATGTGCGCTCTGGATTGTCTGAGGTACCCAATATCTCGTTCTCGTCTACGTATTTTATCGACGCATAGTCGGTTATGCCCGGCCTGACATCCAATATCTTGCGCTGCTCCTCGGTGTAGAGGTCGGTATATTTCTTCACTTCCGGACGCGGTCCCACGATGCTCATGTCTCCCTTTACGACATTGATGAGTTGCGGCAGCTCGTCTATCTTGTATTTACGTATATAATATCCGACTCTTGTTATGCGGTTGTCGTGTCCGCCAACGGTGATGAGACCGTGCTTGTCGGCGTTGACATACATCGAACGGAACTTAATCAGCCTGAACGGTTTGCCATACCGTCCTGTACGTTCCTGCCGGTAGAAACCGCCTCCACGGCTTTCCAATACTATCGCCACATACACAAAAATGAGCAGTGGCGAAAGTATAACAAGTCCGAGCGTTGCTAACAATATGTCAAATATGCGTGTCAAAATGCCGTTTCCTTAAAGTTCCTGATAATGTATTCTACCATTTCGTCTGTGAGTTTGGTATGCAACGGCAGCGTTATCTCATTGCAGAACTGCGCGTATGCGTTCGGATAGTCCTTTATGTCGAATCCCAGGGCCTTGTAGGCTGTCATCATAGGCAGAGGCTTGTAGTGTACATTGCAGGCTATATCGCGCTTTGCCATTTCTGTTATCACGTTGTTGCGATATTCGGAGTCCTTGCCGAGCAGTCTCACGAGATAGAGATGACCTGATGAAGTGTGTTCGTCAGTGTAATGGTTGAGCACCTGTACGTTGCATCCCTTAAGCGCATCGTTATACATCCCTATGATTTGCTTACGGCGTTCGAGCAGGGTGGGGTAGCGCTTCATCTGCACCAGCCCGATGGCTGCCATGATGTCAGTCATGTTGCACTTATAAGCCGGTGATATAATGTCGTACTCCCATGCTCCGAGCTGTGTCTTTGCCAGTGCGTCCTTGCTTTGACCGTGTAGTGACAGCAGTTGAAGTTCTTTATAGATATGGTCGTTGTCGATGCCCTCAATGTCTCTCCATGTGAGTGCGCCGCCCTCGGCCGTAGTAAAATTCTTTACTGCATGGAAGCTGAACGAGGTGAAGTCGGCTATGCTTCCCACCATCTTGCCATGCCAGCGGGCACCGAAAGCGTGTGCGGCATCAGCCACGATGGCCACTCTACCAATCGCTTTCTGAATATCAGTCTTCGGCGAAAAGAGTGCTTTTTTGCTGTTTGCGATGTCGAATATGCGGTCGTAGTCGCACGGAATACCACCCAAGTCTACCGGAATGACAGCCTTTGTCTTCTCGGTTACGGCATTCGCAAGTTTGTCATAGTCCATCTCGAACGAGTCCTTGCCTGTGTCAACAAGCACGGGCGTAGCCCCTACGTGGCATATCACACTTGCCGAGGCGGTGTAGGTATAGGCTGAAGTGATGACCTCGTCGCCCAGGCCGACCCCCAAAATCCTTAACGCCATTTCCAAGCAGGCAGTCGCCGAATTCAGACATACAGCCTTGTTGACATTGCAAAAGGCAGCAATCTGTCGTTCGAGTTCCTTTGTTCTCGGGCCTGTGGTAATCCATCCCGACAGCAATGCCTCGCGTACTTCGTCGGCTTCTGCTGTTGTTATATCTGGTGGTGAAAAAGGTATTTTCATTTCTTTATGTTTTTATCTGTTAGACTCTGCGTTAAATTTTTTGTTTCCTATTAGCTTTAATATGCCCATAAGGTAGCCATATCCATAGCTCAGATGGACATTGGCAAACACGTATGGCATGAGCAGTATGAGCATAGGCCTGTGGTGTTTCGCGGCGCATTTGCAACCGATGATAACACCGATAACCAGATACAATGCCAAAACGGCAAAGTATATATAAATTATGTATATGGAGAATGCACTCAATATTCCTCCAAATATGATTCCGAGCAGGAACGCTAACGGCGCAAACTGTCTCACAGTGGCCGGACTGCCGAGTTTCTTGTTCACCAGCGGCTTATACAGACCGTATTGATAGAACATTCTGCGCACCTTCGATACCTTATCCCTTGAGTAGTATTTTGTTTTTATTGTTGGTACAAGATATATGTATCCCCCGCTCTTTATTATTCTTCCGTTCAGCTCATCGTCCTCATTTCTCGTTAATTCTGTATCATATTTTCCGATGCGCTCGAACAAAGACTTATGGAAGCATCCAAAAGGTACGGTATCTACTTTATGTATATCTTTTGCTCCGATTCTAAATAAAGAATTGCCCATACCGAACGGATGGCTTAGGGCGGTCGCAATAGCGTATGCCGTATTGCTTTCGTTACAAGGCAGAGTTATACATATACCTCCCACATTTTCAGCTTTGGGAAGTGTCTCAAGATAATGCACGGATGATGATATATAGTCAGAAGGATATTCTGTATGGCCGTCCAGTCTGACAATAATGTCTCCTTTAGCGGTCTCTATACTACGGTTCATCGCGTGCGGAACTGTCTGTAACGGATTGTCTACAAGTCTTATGTGTGGATACTTTTCTGAATACTCTTTTACTATATCCCTTGTTCTGTCTGTACTCATACCGTCTACAAACAGTACTTCGATACGGTCTTGTGGATAATCTTGTCCCAATACCGACTCTATACACTTCTCGATATACTTCTCCTCGTTGTATATCGGGCAGATGACAGATACAATCTCCGTATTCATTATTTGTTTTTGTCGTTTTGCAAGCTATTCTATATGAGTTTTAACCATTTAAATAGAAAACTCATAAGATGTGTAAATATTGTATATAAAGTATATTTTCTTGAATAAGTAAATGTGTGAAGCAATATATCATTCTACTTCCTCGCACACAGCCATATCCATTCCGTGATAAACTACCACAATCTTGTGCAACTTCGTTTTGCCTATTGCGTTCTTCACAGTGTCGGTGTCAGCATATCTGTTTGCCTGCTCAATAGCTTCTTTGCGCAGTTTCTCTACCCGCTCTGCGGTTTCTTTGCCTTTTGCGTATTTCAGTTCGATAATGTACGAGTGCTCCATATCCTTGTAAATCTGATCCAGTGGATGCAGGAATAAATCGGCATATCCTGCCTGAGTGTCTTTCTTTGATACAGGACGGTAGAATTTGTTTTGTGCGGTCATTGCTAAGGTGAAGCCATGTACAAAAGCCTCGCCTTTTTGCTTGTCGCGTTGTGAAGCATAGCGTTGCAGACATTCCTCTATGTAACTGAAGAACGGCTTGAAGTTCCCATCGTAAGCCATATCGGTTTCCATCTTGCGTTTCTCGTAGCTGTCCTGCTCCAGACCTATGTCGTTGTAGTTGGCAAGCAGGTAGCTGTATATTTGGTCTCTTACAACCTGATTAGGTATCGAGAGTTTCATATTTCCCCTATATGTGCCGTCGATGGTAAGCATACCAAAGTAATAAAGCAAACTTATAAAATTGTCAGGACTTGCTATAGACTCAGCAGGAAAGCCCTTTTTTAGTTCACCGGTAATGAATCCCTGCTCTACAAGTGTCTGTATTACAGAGGCATCATGCGCAAATACCTTATCCTTGCGTATAAGCATACGTAGCTTATTATAATCCACACGTATGTTGTTCTCTATCATGTCGCGTGGAATACCGCATCTTCTGAAGTTGATATATTGGTCTATGAAATATAACACCATGCATGAGTTATACATCGTAGTTTGGCCATAGCATTCTTCTGCAAAGCAATAATTGTCATACCAGGGCTTCATCAGTTTTATCAGCTCGTCGGTGGTATGATGGAATTCACACGTTGTGGCGTAATAGTCGAGCATATCGCGCACCTCTTTCTCCGTGAAACCGGTCATCTCGTTGAACTCTTCCGACATCGAATAGTTAGTGCCGATGTTGAATCCGCTCGTGAGATCGTCCATCGTAACAGGGCTTACACCTGTAACGAATACACGTTTAATAGAAGAATCGGTACCGGCTTTAATCGTGTCGAAGAAATTACGAAGATAACCCGTACCGTGAGTCTCGCTATTGTATTCCTCAAGGCATCCCGGATCGGAGAGAATTTTGTTTGTGAAATGGTCGTATTCGTCGATAAACAGATATATCTTGAGTCCGAGCTCTGCGCATCGTTTATAAAGAAAATCCAATTGCTTTACCGCACCGTCCTGCTTGTTCATTTCTATCTTTACAGATTCCGGTATGTACATAGAATACCTGTCGCAGAAAATATTAAACTCTGTGTTGCAGTGTGCATCCAGTGAGCTGCGGTAGTTGTTTATCTCCGCATTTACCACAGCAAAGTTAAGGCTTATTATAAGGTAAGAGTTTCGTTCCGGGGTTGGATGTTGACCGATGTAAAGCCCGCCATACAATTTTTCAAAACTGTCAGCCTCTAAAATATTATAATAGTGCTTGAGCATTGACATTGTGAGACTCTTTCCGAATCTTCTCGGGCGGATGAAGAAGAAAAAACGGTTTGCGTTTTCTATCTTCTCAATGAACCTTGTCTTGTCCACATAGTAACAATCGTCTTCGCGCACATCCACGAAGTTCATCATTCCGTATGGTATTCTTTTCCTCTTAGCTTTCATGACCTTTAATCTTATATCTATAACGACATATTTATATGTGCCATTTCCTTTAATTGTTTACGGATGTAAAGGTACTGATTTTTATCGAATATCGTGCAGAATGTTCGAAAAACTTATTTTGTTTGGTTTTCTTGCTCGTGTATATACATATTCAGATACTCTATGGTGCTGTGTCAAAATAGGCGCAGCCTCTTTTTTTTTATATGGTGTAAAACAT
>URER01000022.1 GCA_900547005.1 uncultured Prevotella sp. | reverse complement strand
AAAGCACTAAAAAAGAGGCTGCGCCGTAAAAACTTAATTACGACACAGCCCCTTTGGGGTATCTTGTTTTTGCATTTAGGCAATAATAACCATGAGTAAATGAAGTCTTTTTAGCGGACAGCAATAAATTAATATAAAATTTAACCCGCATTATTCATACTAATTCGTTATGAATAATGCGGGTTAGATAATGTAATTAAAGGCCAAGCTCATATACGCCATTAGGAGCTTTACGCCTGAGAACCTCCATATCAAACTCCTTACCAATGACAATACCGTGATCACGAAGTATTCCTTCGACAGTCTTACGCGCCAACTCCGGATGGTTATTCTCATCGCTAAGATGACACAACCAGACCTTACGAAGATTGAGAGTGGCGTTTTCCACTAAAGCCGCAGCACAGTCTTCATTGCTGAGATGACCAAAATCGCTCGCAATGCGCCTCTTCAATATTTCCGGATACTTGCCATCACGCAGCTTTTCCACTCCATGATTAGCCTCTATCACGAGGTAATTGGATTTTCGGATATACTTCTTTATCTCTTCTGTGATATGCCCGCAATCCGTAATAATGGTAAATACAATATTGGCATACCCGATGCAATAGCCGACATTATCGGCACTGTCATGGGGCACAGCGAAAGGCGTAACGGCAAACTCGCCTATTTTTACAGTATCCCCTTTAGTAAGGAATCTTTTCAGAGAATCATCAATCTTATTTTTGACACACCAATTCCTATATATGCCCTGATGCACTTCCAATGTTGAATACACGGGCAAATGGTTGTCTGAGCAAACAGAACCGACAGACTTCACATGGTCAGCATGATCATGTGTAACCAATATATTATGTATGTCAGATATATGCAGTCCGTAATCGTGAAAGTATTTTTTCAACTTCCTCACACCTACGCCACAGTCTATCATAATACCGTCCGTATCAGTATAGAGGAAATAGCAGTTTCCACTACTCCCACTACCAAAAGAAATAAATCTTAACATCTTGTAATAGCTTTGAACGACAAAGATAATACAAAAAGTAAACAACACAAAATAAATTAATATTATTTCATATCAGAAGGGTAAACCCACTGCGAAATGGAACGTGAAATCACGACTAAAGTCCGGATGCAATATAGGATAATGCTCTTTGCTTACCTCATACGCAGGATTAACACCCTTCATACCCATATCCATACGTATGATGAAATAGTCGAAGTTCAGTCGTAATCCCAAACCGTATGCCATAGCTATCTGCTTATAGAACTCCGAAACCTTAAATTGTCCACCCGGTTGTTCCTCGTATGCCCGCAAAGTCCAAATGTTTCCGGCATCGACAAATACTGCCCCATCAAATTTCCAAAATAGATGAGTGCGATACTCTGCATTCAAATCGAGTCTCAAGTCGCCGGTCTGATTAATGAAATCAATGTTTCCATCCGTGCCACGAAACTTTCCCGGCCCTAACTCTCTCACGCTCCAGCCTCGCACGGAATTGGCACCTCCCGAAAAATAGCGTTTCTCAAAGGGAAGGATATTACTATTTCCGTATGGATAAGCTACTCCCAAGCCTGCATGAAGCACCACTTGATTGCGGTTATCAAACCGAAATATTTTTGAATAATCAAAATCAAACTTTGCGTATTGTGCGTATGCTATATTAAATAATGTGTACTGACCATCGGAATTCCTTTCCATATTTACAACTTTCGACAAACAATTAAGGAAATTTCCGGCAGTCTCAATATTGGCGCGCAACGACTGAGAGGCATCGCTATACGCAACACCAAACCCAACCTTCATGATGAAAAGGTCTTCGTAGTTATACCTTAATATCGCATTACGGCTTGAAACATCATCGAGATAATCTTCCTTAAACTTCGTAGAAATCCACGGCATATAAACATAATTCAAATCGAGAAGGTCTAAATTATAAGATAACTGTTTCTTAGGAATGCTCCAACGGTATTTCCAAACTGTAGAAAAGACGCGCCTATGAAACTCCGGCCTGTTTTGCAGATTCCAGCTTACTGCGACTTCCGACGTAGCGGTACTCTGACGCTTAAACTGACGAGACAAGAAAGGCGCAAGCAAACGGGGAAATTGTAACTTTGCTTCTACTCCATACTCCTCATAATCATGATTTTCATAGCCTTCCAATCCGCTGATAGCCTCAAAGGCTCCACGCAACTGAACGCTGAAAAGTTCTGAACCATGAAAAAGGTTGCGGTTCTGATAAGTCAAAGACGCCGCAACTCCCAAATCGCCGGCCGTATTAGTACCTTCGGGTTGAAAAGATATTGTATTCGGTTTCTGCGGTGATATTCTTATCCTACAATCAAGCAATCCCGTATCCGGAATCTCCACAAAACTAATGTCTGTATATCCCACAGCCCCGAGTCTGCTGAAATTATTATAAGTCTTCTGCAAATCCGAAGAGCAAAAATATCTCCCCGCCTCTATCGCTGTCGTATTCTCAAGAACCTTCTGCCTCAGATTAAGTCCCGCAGAGTCATTACTCGCAAACGACACATTACGCACGATATAACGCGGATGCAATGTCTCGGGAGCAGAAGCATTCCTTTTGTACTTATATAGATGCAGCATTACATCTACATCCTTCGAACCGCTAACCGAATCCGCAGTATATCCAATAAAATCTTTATTGAAATGATAATACCCGCTGTCATTCAATATTTTAGTAAGCCGCTTACGCTCATTATCAAGGCTTGTAACCGTGAACTGTTGGGGCGACACGCCCTGCAAAATATGCGGAGCAAGCACTTGCGCCACCACAGAATCCTGTATGTCATATCCGAACGAACGGATAAAAAAAGGCTTGTTAAGATGAATCGTATATATTGCATCCAATTTTCTACCTTTAACCTTCGTCTTCAAGTCGACTGTGGCATTCATATAACCCATATTATACATTGCCGAGCGCAAATCGTCACATGACAAACGAGCCTGAAGAGTATCATAAATTACGGGTTCCTCACCAAGATTCCGCAGAGTCCGGTTTATCCATTTAGTAGTATCAGAACCCGAAAGCGAATATGTTCTAAGAGGAATCTTAAATATAGAGAACCATTTAGAATTGCCTTTCTGTCTCACGTATGGCTCCAGCATAGAGGCATCAAAACTCTTAGTATCTGCTTTTATCTCTACGCTTTCAAGCAAATACTCGTTCTCCGGCACAAATTTAGTGGAACTACAAGCACAGATAAGTGCACACAACAACAATATAAAAAGATATTTCCTCAACATATAATTCGTCTACAAAAGTGCAAAGATAATGCAATTCACGTTGACAACAAAACATTAGCAACTTAAAGATTGATAAAATATCACTACTCATAAGCGTTTGATGGCAATCTTTTAGTAACTTTGCACATCATATTATATAAATTTGCGAATACTTAATCGTACGATATTATGCAACAATCAACATACAAGAAAAGGAGCATCAACGCTTGTATCACCGAAGGATATAAATTATACAAGCTCAATTTGGGCAACATCATAAAAGCTACATGGAAAGAAAATGCCGTTACAAGTATCGCTTGTGCCATTCTGCTGGTAGCCTTAACACGGTTTAATTCCCCTTTTAACTATATAATTGGGGGTATCGCGGCCATAGCTGTCCTTATATGTTTTGCCATATATGAAAGGAAAATCATCAAAATAAAAGGAGAAGACGCGCCATATCACTGGCAGAAGAAACTCCTTTTCAGCAACTTTGGCTCTTTTTTTTCTATGGCTCTACTTACAAGTATAATCAATATAACGATATTCGCACTTATTTGCATTCCTTTGATTATCATGCTTTTGGCATCACATCTTAACCATATAGGAATAGAATATGGCGATGCTGACGGCATTCCCGGCTATTTCAACATTCTGCTTTTCTTCGTTAGCGGCATTTCAGCATTCGTTATATTGCACATACAAGTATGGCAAACATTCACAGCTTGCTATCTATATGAGTCGGCAGAGGCCAAAAATGAGTCGGCAGAAACCGGCAACAATTAGAATCTGAGGGCAACCGACACTACCAGCCCCCACCTGTCGATTTAGACAATCCTACCTTTTGCACTCCGGTATTCAGTCCCTGCTTCACCATTGTCTTTACTATATTATCGCCGTATTGCCTCCAGAAAGTCTTCATATACTCATTAATCTCACTGCCCCGCTTTTGCATTTTAAGTAATTGCTTATAATCCCGATGCCAATGCCTTAGCTTTTCGTTACGTGTTGCGTCCTGGGAAAACAGGCAATTTTCCGTAAGCCGTACCTTAATATTATATTCACCGGTTCCCCACATTCTTTCAATTCCACTTATCGGCATATATGAGCGGGGAACTATAAAGCAATCGCCTTCCATCTCCACATATTCTGTTTGCAGTCCGTTTCCCTGCGCCGCATTGGCATTATCTCTTAAATACTGTCTGTTTCGCTCCACCTCCGCTCTTGAGTAATGATAAGTTTCCACGCCATCCGGTATAGTAATATTCATCTTGAAAGTTCCAAGTGGCACATTCTGCTGCACCATAACAGCCTCGTTAATCCATGAAGAATATAAGGATATGTTCACTCCTACTGTAAGATGCTCGCGCTCTGAGAACGAAAAACTGTTATCACGCTCACTCATTCGGGCACTTGTCATTCTTATTCCATTAGCACCAAGATTGGGCAGGTGGCAGGCATAAGGATTGAAAGAAATGGTATCTACCACCAAATGGAACTTACTATGCTGAAAGAGATGGCTCAACCGCGTTGTATCTATGTGGCATGACAGATATATCAACTCGGTGCCATTGCGCAATCCGCGAATAGAAATGCCATCAAAATTAATGTTAGACGGGTCTAATGCTCCATATCTTGAGGTTTCCCGATAAAAATCTTTCAAACCTTTGACAGATGTTATGCTGTCTGTATAACTACACTCCTTTTCTATCATCCCCATCCATTGGCTCTTCTGTCTCTTTCGCATCTTTGCAAGATTTATCACCTCGGTAGCAGCAATGTCAACCAATGAGGGTATGACTCCAAATCCGGCAGCTTTCAATATATCAGCCATCGCACTTCGTGAAGCCCCTCGTTGTTGCAGATTATGAACCATAGATGTTATCTTCATCCGTTTTTCGGGATTCATGGAGTTAATGCTTACCTGCCATTCTTCTGTAGCCAAAGGGTCTTTTCCCTGCACGGTCTGTTTATGGGCACTTGTCATATTGAGTGCAGATTCAGCCTCTTGCATTGTCTGTCCGAATGTGTTTAATGAAAAGAATAACGCAAATAGCGTAATAAGATTTTTTGTTTTCATATATTTATTCATTTTATAGCATCTATCATTATGAACGCATTACGATACTGCGGTTCATCGTAATAATCATTATCTACTATTACAAATTCCGTCATCGTATTCGCATTAAACTTCCGTTTTAATCTATCATCCTCAGGTTGTGTCTCGCCAAAGGTATCCCTGGCCTGCATAAACGCACGATGTGGAGACATTCCTGTTTGGAGATTCTTGTGGAATTGCGAAATCAAGAGAGACGTTGCCCTGTCATCAACATTCCACAAACTGACCAACATACTTTCCACTCCGGCATTCTTGAGTCCGCGCTGAATACCGAACACGCCGTCTGCCGTAACATATCCCAATCCTGTCTGGCACGCTGAAATGATAGCCATAGACACATTTGAGAGGTCGCTCTCCGCTATTTCCTTTGCGGAAAGGATGCCATCCATTTTATTAGAGTCGAAGACATCAGACATTATATTGGTATTTGCGCCCGCCAATGCAATGCCGCATTGAGATAAGGACTCGTCGCTCATACTCGTTTTTATGTCCGTGCTCTGCGGTATCTCCGATGCTCCGAAATATCCGTGTGTCGAGATATTAATAATCGGATATTTAGAACATAGTTTGCGGAAAGCATATTCAGTTGCAGTATTGCCTGTCAGCAAGGTATCCCGACTACAATACCGCACCGAATGTATGGAGTCGGCTTCCTGCATTGTACCGGGAAGATAGCCAAAACTAACCTGCATATTTTGCAGATAAGAATAAGCATCAGAATCATTGCCATCCTCTGTAATCGTATTGCGGGCATCGTATTGTATTCCGCCTACAATCAAAGCGGAATCAGTATGCATCTCTGTAACATCCATAAGACGTCGCGTAGAGGTAAGGCGGAAAACTTCAACATTCTTTAGATTGTCAGGCAACATATACTCGATAGCCAACTGATGCAAATAGCCATCCGGCGCGAAATATACTTTATCAGGATGTCCGATGGCAGCACATAACTCCTTTTTCCATATAAGTGCACACAACGTAGAGTCATTATATATATCATTTTTCCAATATCCTGATGCTGTATAGATTCTATCCCGATTCGTCAATCCTTCAATTTCATAATCCATAAAATCGTCAGGCGATGGCATAGTAACCCAGCGTGGCGTTCCCGTCTTTCGCAAGACAAGCGCACCCATCCTTGCCTTTCCGCCTTTCTCGTATTGCACAAATTCTATGGCAGCACAACCAACAGGAAGACGCGATTGGATATTCTTCCATGTATATCCTAATGATTTCAAAGCAATATCGCTTGTTTTGCCATATCCCGACATCCGATTAATCTGCAATAACAAGCCCTTATTGAACAACGTTACATCATAGAGAAAATCTGGAGCAAGTTGCTCCAGTTGATAACAGTCTGCAACGAATGGGCGCATGCGCATCCAATAGTCCTGACGTTCAGCCGCCGTCATTGTGGATAAAGAACAGAGTGCATCGGTCTTGCACCACGCGAAATACTGTTTATAACATTTCAGAGCTTTTGAATCAATATCAGGCCTATCCGACAAAATCATAATTTTCCCTCTCTTTCGCAGGAGTTCATAATACCCCTCGGATGAGCGTGGATATTCTTTCACCAGCTTATCAATTAGGTCTAAGGCCGCGTTTGTATCACCGACACGGGCAAGACACATTGCCATCTGGCTCTGAAGTTGCAGATATGTTGCGTCTTTATCGTCTATCTCGCCACGCTCCCATGCGTCCCGATAAGCATACAAAGCCATTTCTGTATAAGACAACGCGTTATCATATTCTCCTATTTTATAATACAACTGCGCCAACTCCCTGTGTATGAGTGAGGCTTTATCCAAATGGCGATAGAAGAAACTATTTGTATTATAAATATGTAATGCGTTATGGAACAGCATTTCGGCTATCCTATAAGACTGCGAATCATAATTTCCATTCTCATAATGCCAGTCTGCATACAACTTAAACAAGTCGGCCGTAAACTCCAAAGAGTCTATATCGTTAAGTTTGCCGGCATTACTCCTTTGCATCAACAGGCTCTCAAGCGAATCTGCCATTAAGGCAATGCCGCGTCTATAACTTCTGTCATAGTAACGATTGCCTTCGGAAACGATAGAGTTTGCTTGCTGACGGAAATTATCGTCATCGTCCATAGAGAGATTTTGCGGAAATGCAGAACCCCAAATGCAAACCGACATAAGCAATATCAACATCAAACGCTTCATCATTTTCTGGTGTTATGGTTGATAATAACAAATGGTTGAGGCTTAGAACTCTTATTCTCAACTATCAGAACCACTTCATTTGAGTTCCTAATAGTTCCAGCATTGCATTCTATCGTTATCGTTCCGGCACCCATATCACATTTTCCTTTTGCGGCACTGCCGGCTAAAGTCACCGTCAAATCAGGCGTTGCCGACTTGTTGAAAGGAACTATAACAAATGTCTGTTTGCCTTTTCTTCCACGCAAACAATACCATACCGTAGACTTTGCCTTTAGCGTTCGCTCGTATAAAGAATAGTCAAACCTCGCATCTTCTCCATTTATCATGTCTCCATGAGTGCTCACATACTTCCTTGAACCTTCGGCTTTGAACAATATCCTATTCAGCTTAAAACCTTTTACCCTATCTGAGGGCTTACATTCTTCCGGTCTTACCGAACCGGTTTCATTCATCGGAGTCCACTTCATATCAGCAGACAAGATGCCGGTCGCTTTCTTAAAGTTTGCTTCTGTGGACACACGCAGTAACTTGACAACGTTTACAAGCGAAGCCAACTCCTTGTCTGTCTGAGCCGACAAAGGCATAAGATAGCCACACAACGACAGCAATATAATGCAAATAGTTATTTTTCTCATATTATATACTTGTCATATCTCTATCATTTCATCAGGCCAAAAATCCGCTTTCCGTTCATTTGAATACGGTATAATGCTTTTCTTCAGCTTTCTTCCTTCATTTATTGAAAGAACTTTATCCAATTCCATACGGGCCAACCCGTATATTTCATGAGCTGTCGGTCGGTCATCAGGGTTGAAAGACAAGCACTGCTGCACCAAATTGCTCAACGCTGGCAATGACTTTCGCATATAAGGAAGAGGAGAACCATGATGTTGCGCACGCCCTCCCAAACCATTAAACACGAAACTACCCATATATAAATGGAATATTGTCGCCCCAAGAGACCATACATCTGTCATCGAAGAAGCATCGGGAAGCACTTCCGGAGCTGTAAAACGATGAGAGTTTCTACATATAGAATGTTTGTCATCCATACAAGAATGCGATGGAGAACATAAGCTAAAGCCTGTTAAGAGGAATTGTTTGCCATCCCATAATATATTAGAAGGATTCACATTATGATGTATATATCCTGCGGAATGAATGCAATCCAACGCACTACATATATCATGTATCAACCGCCAAATCATTCTGACAGAAACATGACCTGCCACACAATCAACCGAACGCCCTTCACAATACGGAAAAACAATAATAGAATGGCCTTCATATTCAAGTTTTCCTATCGGTTTCAGGATGTTTGGATTCGTAAAAATGCTTGCAGTCAGGTATTCATGCTCTGCAATAAGTTTCAATTCTGCCGTGTTTTCATAAATCTTAAATGCCACAACAGAATTATCTTGAAATATTGCAGACCAAACTTCCACACTCTCACCCATACCAATAAGATTGTCCAAGCGATATTCTGCTATGATTTGCCCCCGATAAAAACGACTGCTTTTCATTTTCTTCCACCTCCCTTTGCCAATTCGTTTACAGGCACAGAATACATCCGTTCGCCTCCGCTGCCATCTATTCGTGAAATAACGCCAACGGCGTATACCTTTCCATCATTGAACATCAGTGCCGGTCCACCGGAATATCCGCGTATCAACTTTCCACTATGAACTATCATTGAGCCAGACATATAGCCTAACCGAACCTTTCCATCCACGGTTTCAAAGCTCGAAGTCTTATATTCCGGATATCCCATAAAGTAGAGTCTTTGCTGTTCTTTAATCAACGACGGTAACTGTTGACCAGGCAGAAGCGTGATTTTTCCGACACTATCCGTTCTCATCCACGCAATATCACCAAGCATCATGTCCTTATTAGAATAGGTCTCCTTCACGCTTCTCCAATAATATACAGTATTAAAATCTCCTATTTCTACAATATTATCCCGACTATTGTCATAACGGAACACAGTAGAGCGGACCGCTTTCCCATATTGTTCCGTACCGAATATGCCTCGATAGAAATTACAAACAGCCACTACCCTATATGTCGTATCATTGTCATGCAGTTGATTATACGTCTCTGCTTCCAATGCCCAGCGCGTCGGCAGCGATTTCAAATCGGACAATGTGTTTAGTTTATAAACAGAGTCGTCGGCCAACCAGGGCTCTATACAGTGCCTTGCGGTTATCAAGCGACAGTCATCGGTTATAAAAGCAGTACCGATTATGGCGTGCCCTTCTTCTTTTATATATGAATATCTATTGATTTCCTCTTCACCATCAGGCGTAATTCGCATAAGAATCACAGAATCAACGCTAAGTCGCAAGACACTTTCTTTTACAGAATCAAGGCGCGATCGTATTTCGTTCTCCTTATTATTCGATGTATATACATATATTCCAAGCAACAAGAACAATACAAAAGGGATTACTACCAGTAAGGAAAACAACCAGCGGGAAGGCTGTGCAGTCATTTGCATTATTACTCCATCCGTAATAAACTTTCCATCATTATTTACTCTGAATAAAAGTTCCTGTGTTTCATCTTCAAACGATATGAGGTCTCCGTCTTTAAGATAATGTACTAAAGAAACTTCCACGCCATTGACAAATGTCTTTATTGTCTCTGACATAGGCATGAGCATCCACTCACCTGCGATGTGCCCGGCTTTTATTAAAGCCAGACTTTCATCCTCATATAGGCTACTATTCTCCAAGCGTACATCACTGTAAGCCGACTGTCCTATATACAATTCGCCGGCTAACGACGCAACACATTCCCCTTTTTTATGAAATGCGTCCGTCCTTTGGTATCTCAAAGTATAATAAATCCTTGTCTCTATACTGTCATCCATGCTTTATTTCCTCATAGAATGTCTTAGCCATAAGCGGAATACAAGCGGTAAGGTCATAATCATAGATTTTGACATTCTTCCCAGTCTCATCCTCTTCCAACTCGTCGTATGCCCGCAAATCATAATGAATATTCCTATTTTTATATTCATTCTTGCGCGACTTTATATCTTCTTTTATAACATTCAGCTCCTCATCCGTGCAAGGGCGCATTCCTTGTATAAGGCGTTCAACGCACCAACGGTTATGCTCTGTCTCGGACAAAGTCTCTATCTCGTCCTGTGTCAAGGCATAGAAAGTATCGAAATCGCCAATATCATGCCCTAACGATCGCATCTTTGAAGATATGGTCATAACATTATAGATATTGGAAAAGCGCTTTTTCAAAGACTTTTCTTCCAGCCAAGCCTCATCGACTTTATCCGATGGCAATTCTGTCGGCACACCTACATCGCCATAACTACAATTATAAAAGTACTTAAGTAACTTCGCCAACCTCACCAACGGCTGTTGTATATTATATCCACAGTCGACCATTCCAAAAGGATATATACGATATTGCATAGAAAAACCAAGCATTTCGGCAACGTCTTTAGTATGCAACTTCACGTAGACCGGTATCTCATGTTCGTATATTTTAGCGGGCAAAGACATACATTCCTCAAGGTTTACCCGGTCGTCATCATGGGATATAAAAAAGGTAAGTTGCCTTGTTCCACTGTCTATCCAATCATTTATCTTCCTTGACACTTCGGGAAAACAAATGCCTTTATTCACAAATTCCCACTCAACATCAACAAACTCACCTCGTTTGCAATGATACATGGGATAATGGAAGTCCACTTTCTTATTAACAACATCAACTATACGATAGTATGAATTGTCGAACAAATGCCTGTATTTCGCGATAAATAAATTGCATTTATCCATTATAGAGTCGCCAACTATCGTAATGCGTGTCCGTATAGGCCGCTCATCTTTCGGATGATAATTAGGATAGTGCGCGACCAAAGCTGCATGAACAGCCAATGCCTCTGCCTGACTACCGAAGCCACTGATAACAACATGAACCTTATTCTTACCATCGCTGCATATCCCATCTCCATCCAATGCAGGATAGGAATTTTCCTTTATTCCCGGCATTTGGACAAGAACATTCTTTGCCCATACATCTTCCATTGTAAACGGATATACTTCAAATGCTTCGCTTACGACATCTGGCAAATCCATTGTTTGCAAAATCCGCAGGCTCACGGGGCATTGGAGTAGCAAATGAACCACAGGACGCTTCTTTACACTAACAGGCAGTGTTGCCAAACGGTTTAGGAGCGATATCGCCTTACGGTCTTCTTCTATTTTGTCGTTTACATTTGGTGATGTAAGCATAAATAACTGTTCCCATACACAAGCATCATACATCACCTCTTCATACAGACAATATACGTCCATTTCCACATTTGCCTTACGCAACTGCGTCTCTATATCTTCCTTTATCGGGTGTTGCCCCACTATCAGACACCTGTTAGTCATAATTGCCCCAAAGTTTTATTTACTCTTCCCCTTTGCTATGGCTTCCTTTATCATCGGAATAGAGTCATAATTGATTATAACACCGTCTCTTGCTTCCTCTATGTTGTAATTGAATGGAGCGGTAGTTACATTTTCAATACCTCTCGCATTTATCTTCTTAAGGAACTTTATCACGGCATTCGGGATTATGAAGTTTGATTTCTTTTCGTTATCTTTGAAAACATTAAAATATAGAAACATATCCTTCTTATAGTTCTTACCATCTTCATCCACAAAGAACAGTTTGACCATATTCCTGTTTGCCCATTCATTTATGGTATAGAATTGACTTCCCAACAAACAGAATGGACCGATATTCAATTCTTCATATTCATTAGTATCATAATATATGTACTCATAATGCTCAGGAATAAGCGTTGAATCTTTCAACCCTTTCATATATTCATTACGCGTGCCACTCGTATAATTAGTAACATAACAAGTTATCTTCGGGTCTTTAATCCATTCACTAAGTTCTTTTGGAGTTATTACATTCTTGTCTGAAGTCAGCTTTTCCTTTAACTCTCCCTTCGCATATACGGCAAGTGTATCAGAGGTTAAATGATATTCTACGAGTGCGCCTTTATCGCAGTTTCTTTTATAAAAGTTAATAAAGTCGGCATCATTAAT
This sequence comes from uncultured Prevotella sp., assembly GCA_900547005.1. Lineage (GTDB taxonomy): Bacteria > Bacteroidota > Bacteroidia > Bacteroidales > Bacteroidaceae > Prevotella. Next base: position 26,983 of record URER01000022.1, on the reverse strand, counting down.
GCGGGTTGCCGATAAAGACACCGTAAAAAATCTGTTACTATCCTTAAGATGTTCCTGAGTATGTCCCTTTCTTGTAACGAGATCTTCTTTTAATAAAGCCCACGAACTGCCTGTCGGCATATTAGCGTACAACAAGCTCGGGTCGTCTTTCACATCCACATTCAACACATCTGCTATATATCTATAAACAGAACCACCGCCGGCAAGTTGCACAATCTGTCGGGGATAGTGTGTCGAGAAATAATTCAGACAACAAAAAAATACTATCAATGAGGCAACGACAATGGAAAATATTGATGCAAAAAACGTCTTTTTGTTGTTCTTCACCTTCTTTATGACATCATGACGCTCCTCTTTTATTTTATCCCTTACAAAAGTTCTTATCCTTCCTTTCGCTTTCAGCACAAGTTCTTCATTGTTCTTATATTCTATATAATAAGAGTTCAGGAGAGTGTTCATAAGGATTTCAATATGCTTGATGTCCTCTGTATTTTCTTCAAAACTTTTCAAGAAGACTTTTATCTTTGGACGTTTGTCCTTATCCAGTTTCTTTGCCGCGAGTTTGAACTCGTTTTCTGTGTTCTTACCAATCCTCCCGTCAAGGACAAACAACACCAAATCAGCCTCATGCTCTATATAATGATTATAGTCTTCCTGCCTATCACCGAAATTCTCATACGACTTCATTATGATAGTAATATCACGCCCTTTCTTGTTATATTCATCATTCAGGTCATTGGCAAGCGCTTTCAACAAAAGTCTCTGCTCTTTTAGCCTCTTAGCTCCGGCGATAAAAATCTGGATCTTACTCATAGTCTAACTATTTAATATCGATTATTATGTTTATTCAAAGTTCTTACCTTGTCTTTTCATATAGGAAACAACCGTGGTCTTTACCACATTATAGTCATATTTCTGAGTACTTGCATCAAGTTCTTTCCAATCTACGATGCAACGATGTTGCTTTGCCAAAACATTACAAGTCCCGTCCGTACATACCTTCACATCATCAGACATAGCTACATATCCTTTCATTAGATGGGAAGCATTCCATCTGTTATGCTCGCAAACAGACACATTATACAGGCACGTGAGCCAAGAATTGAGATCGCCACCATCCTTCTGCCCACAGACAGTCTTCCAATCAGGCAAGGCCGGTAGTGTCTGTCTGTCATCAAGACCAAGTAGCCGTTCTTTAGTATAGCTGTGCATACAGTTTGCCTTATCTTGTCCTTCTTTGCGGCGCAAACTCTTTCTCCCCTGCAACAAACCATACTTTTCGATTTCTTTCTCCCGTCTCTGTTCCCATGTAACCCTGTTTTTATCGACATCACTATAAGCCTTATAAAATTCTTTGGAAAGCATTTCCAAATGGTTATCCATCACAATATGACGCTTATAGATATCCCCAACACCTCCGAAATAAGAGACGCAATCAACAAACTGGTTATATACTTTAACGGCTGTGTCGAACAACTGGCGGTTAGTCTCATTATACAAACGCACAAAGATTCTGAACTTATCGAAACTGCCAAGCCTGTATTGCTGGGCATACTCGAATATAGAAGCTGCCACGGCAATATTTACATCATCATCACCGGCTGCCACAACAACATAATTCAGACTATGAATGTTATCGTGCATGAAACTGATGAAATCTGACGAGAATGCATTCATGTCATGCAATACGACTTCCTGTATCTGCGGAAGTGCCGGAACGTCTTGCAAGAAGTCGGCTATATGTCCCTTTATGCCATTATCGATGATATGTATCTCCACCGGCGACTTCGCTCCGTCTGGTCCGGCAAAAGCCGAGAACTCATAAAGAAAACGCAAAGCATCTTGCCCAGTTGTTCCAAAACCAACAACCAATGCTTTGAAAGTGGAAGTAACGACACCTTTTTCCTTGTCTATATCTACATAGTCCACAGGGAAGCTATGCGCTTTCTTACCCATTTTCAGCTCATTAACCGCCATCCTCGAATCATCAACCAGTACAAGACGACCATAAAAATCTTCTTCCACCAATCGCGTAAAGCGTGTCTTTCTCGTAGCACAATAGACACATTTCAGATTCTGTATATTGGTCTTAAGCATATTTACGGACGCACGAAGATTGGCCTTCTCATTATCGGTGAAGACAAAGAAATACACATTCTCGGCATTATGCAGTATTTTCTCAAGCCGTTTTATGTTCAAAGCATCGAACAAATCTGTATCTGAGTCCGGTCTCCCCGAAGGAAGACTTGATGTGCGGAACAACACATAGCTTATATCACGCAACTGCGTTATGGCACTCTGCTTGTACGAAAACAGGCCTAACAAGCCGCTAAAGCTCTGTCCTTTGGTTGGCTGCTCAGCTTCCGTGGGGAACTCAACGAATATGAAACGGTCACGGGATTGCTTTTCCTTATTTATGTCATGCGCCAGCTTATAACTCCGTTCGTTTAATCCCCAAAACACATACACCGTTTCATTTTTTACCAACCTGCATGACCACAACTTTTCTTTCAGGAAATACATGACTCTCTTCCAAAAGCAGGCAACGGCAAACGAGGTACTCAACACGACAGCCAATGTATGGGTCACAGAGAACAGCAACATATAGAACTGATTGTTCTTGCAATTATCCGCAATACCTATAAGATTCGACTTCGACAAGAACATCTCAAATGACGAGAGAAGAGAACGAAGTATGAGGGTGAAAACATTATCTGCCGTTCCCGCATAGTCATAACCAACGAAATAAACAGCTATTCCCGACACAAAAGTAAGGACAATGGCGTTCATAAACAAGCCATGCCTTATGGAAAATCTTCTCTTTCTGCCGCGCAAAAATAATATAGACAACAAAGATTTCAGACACAGGAACAAGAAATAAAGCAGGACTAAAAATATTGAACCGGCCAATAAGTAAACAAAAAAGTGTTCTGAAAATATATGTCCAGGCATATCCGATGCTAAATTTGATTTACCGGAAAGTAAATCTGCCAGTTCTTCAAATATCCGGCTATTCGCCTTGCTACTATTTGCAACTTCCAAAGATATGTCCAATAACAGGTTCTCCATATAAATATATACCAGCCTTAATATGTTGTCAAAATTGGTTAAATAGCTAAGATTATGTCTTAAAGTAAATCTGTTGGTGGCCAACAAAAGTCTTTTAATTAATCAATACCTAAGCCTCAAATATCTGCATATAAAAGCATTAGGTTATGAAAAATATATCTTTGTCAATTCCCAAAGATACGAATTTCAAATGAGGCAAGCAAGAAAAACTTATATTTTTTTTACTTTCATATACATAAAATATCCATTTCCAGTCTATTTAACGCCTGTCAACTCCATCAAAATAGTCATTCAAGGCTGTCAAGGTAGCCACTCAAGGCTGTCAAGGTAGCCACTCAAGAGGGTTAAGGTAGCCACTCAAGGCTGTTAAGGTAGCCACTCAAGAGGGTTAAGTGGCTACTCTGAGATTTTTACGATAAAAAGGAGAAGCGCTCAAGCAAGCACTTCTCCTTTTTATTTTTGTAATATTTATGCTGCCGGAACTATCATATCCGAAGCAGAATATCCTCACGCCAAAGACTCTTATCCTCCGAAGTTGTCATACATGATGCTTTCCGGTTCTACGCCGAGAGAGTCAAGCATAGAGACAACAGCCTTCGACATCGGACCGGGACCACACATATAGTATTCTATATCCTCCGGCGCCTCGTGGTCTTTCAGGTAGGTATTCAACATCACCTGATGTACGAAACCGGCCGTGTACTTCACTCCGGCTGCGTCAGCAGCTGGGTCTGGACGGTCGAGAGCGAGATGGAAGTGGAAGTTAGGATATTCCTTCTCCAATCCGAGGAAGTCCTCAAGATAGAACACCTCATTGAGCGCACGCGCTCCGTAGAAGTAGTGCATCTCGCGGTCGGTCGTATGCAATGTCTTTGTCATGTGCATAATCTGCGCACGCAACGGAGCCATACCGGCACCGCCACCTACCCAAATCATCTCTTTCTTAGAATCGAAATGCGGATGGAAGTCACCGTAAGGACCACTCATAATTACCTTATCGCCCGGCTTCAGCGTGAAGATATAGCTTGAAGCGATACCCGGATTAACATCCATGAAGCCTGAACGGTCGGCCTTGAACGGCGGAGTAGCGATACGGACTGTAAGCATGAACACATCGCCCTCGGCCGGATAGTTGGCCATTGAGTATGCACGGATAGTCGGTTCCGGGTTTACACACTTAAGCGGGAACAGTCCGAACTTCTGCCATGCGGGCAGATACTCATCGCCAATGAGCGACTTGTCAATGTCCTTATCATAGTCCATTGTGAATGCCGGAATCTTGATTTGGGCGTAAGAACCTGGCAAAAAGTCCATGTGGGCACCCTTCGGGAGCTGCACCTTGAACTCTTTGATAAACGTAGCCACATTCTTATTCGAGATAACCGTACACTCATACTCCTTAACTCCAAGTACGCTCTCAGGTACTTTTATCTTCAAGTCGCCTTTCACCTTGCATTGGCATCCGAGACGCCAGTTGGCTTTTATCTCTTTACGTGTGAAGTGAGGCTTCTCGGAATCGAGTATCTCACCGCCACCTTCGAGCACCTGAACCTTGCACTGCCCGCAAGAAGACTTTCCTCCACAAGCAGAAGGAAGGAAGATGCCGTTCTCCGTGAGTGTTGACATAAGGCTGTTTCCCTGCGGAACAGAGATAGTGCGGTCGCCGTTAATCTCTATATTTACGTTTCCGCTCGGCGAGAGATACTTCTTCGCAACGAGCAATATTACAACCAAGAGAAGTATTGTAATGAGGAAAACCCCTATACTTGCTGAAATAAATTCTGCCATCTTATTTTTTCTTTTAAATGTTCAAACCAGAGAAACACATCATTGCCATAGCCATAAGACCTACGGTAATGAACGTAATGCCAAGTCCCTGAAGCGGTTTCGGCACATCGCTGTACTGCATTTTCTCGCGTATCGCGCCCATTGCGACGATGGCAAGAGTCCATCCGATACCGCTACCGACAGCATAAACCACAGAATCCCACACATTGGTGATAGCCTGTGTGTTCATCGGATCAAGCAATATACGCTGCTGCATGAAAAGCGACGCACCCATGATGGCACAGTTTACGGCAATCAACGGAAGGAAAATACCGAGTGCTGCGTAGAGCGACGGAGAGAATCTCTCGACTATCATCTCTACTAACTGCACTATACCAGCAATGACAGCGATAAAGAGAATAAAGCTGAGATAGCTCAAATCAACACCTTCTACAAGGCAGCCTTCACCAAGAACCTTTGTATAGAGGAGGTAATCCACAGGCACGGTGATAAGCAATACAAACGTTACGGCTATACCAAGTCCAAAAGATGTCTTTACGTTTTTAGATACCGCAAGGAATGAACACATTCCGAGGAAAAACGCAAACACCATATTGTCGACGAATATCGACCTGAAAAACAAACTTATTGCGTGTTCCATAATTATTTCTCCTTATAAAAATAAGCTCTGTGAACCCATATAACACAACCGACAAGGATAAGTGCCATCGCCGGCATTGTCATCATACCATTATTCATATAGCCTGCATCGTAAACGCATTGCGGGATAATCTGAAAGCCAAGAAGACTGCCACGGCCGAAGAATTCACGGAAACCGCCGACCACAACGAGTATCAATGCGTAGCCAAGACCATTACCGACACCGTCGAGAAACGAAGGCCACGGCTTGTTCATCATGGCAAATGCCTCAAGACGACCCATAAGAATACAGTTGGTAATGATAAGACCAACATAAACAGAGAGCTGTACGCTCACATCGTAGGCAAACGCTTTAAGCACCTGAGACACAATGGTCACAAGGGCGGCAACGACAACCAACTGCACGATGATACGGATGCGGTTTGGTATTGTCTTACGTATGAGGGATATAATTACATTCGCGAACGCCGTAATGATAGTTACAGCAAGTCCCATTACAATAGCCGGCTTCAATTGTGAAGTCACGGCAAGCGCAGAGCAAATACCCAAAACCTGAACCAGCACCGGGTTATCAAGGTTCAAAGGATTTGCAAAGACTTCCTTATTTTGTTTTGAAAATAAACTCATTTCTTTTAATTTTTAGATTCAATGTTCTGAGTCCGACAGACTTTCGTGGGAATCCCACGGCTGCCTTCGCCTCATTTACTGTGCCATGAGGAAGTTTTTGTACTTACTTATGCACTCGTGCAACATATCATTCACACCGTCGGAAGTAAGCGTAGCACCTGTAACGGCATCAACCTGACAGTCGGGAGAATCTACTTTCTTCACAACAGAAAGTACGACCTCGCCACTTCCATCCTTAAACACCTTCTTACCCTGGAACTTATCCTGCCAAGCCTTCGAGTCTTTTATCTCCGCTCCAAGTCCTGCGGTCTCACTCTCATGGTTGAAATATGCGCCATAGACGGTCGACTTATCCTCGTTTATGGAAATATATCCGCTGATACCACCCCACAATCCCATTCCTTTCAAAGGAATGACATACTTTGGTTTGCCATCAACCTCACATATATATATATTGTTTCCATCGATGTTCTTCTCTTCTTTCACAATTTCCTTATACTTAGCCTCAGCTCCGGCGTTGTCTATATCACGCGGAATGTTGAGCGAAAAGAGTATCTGCTTCTTCACATCAAGCGCCACATTAACATCTTGTATCGGTTTCAGAGACTGCGATACGAAAGCCAGCAAGAACGCAACTATTACCACCATGATGGCTGAATAGATGATTGTATATGTATTTGAATTCGTTTTCATGCCTTTACTCTTTATTTAATTCGGTTCATTCTCTTTGAGATATTTCTCTGAACTACGCAGTAGTCGATGAGCGGAGCAAACATATTCATAAGCAGAATGGCGAGCATCATTCCCTCCGGGAAGCCGAGATTCATCACGCGGATAAGTACGGCCATAGCTCCAATGAGGAAACCGTAAATCCATTTGCCGCACTCTGTTCTTGCACTTGTAACCGGGTCGGTAGCCATAAATACCGCACCGAAAGCGAAGCCGCCGAGTACGAGATGCTCATACCACATAACATCAGACGTCCCGTTAACTTGAAAAAGGTATCCAACGAGACTACCGCCTACGAATACGCTGAGCATTGTCTTCCATGAAGCGATACCTGTCCACAACAGAATGACCGCACCAATGGCAATGGCGATTACTGATGTCTCACCGATAGAGCCGGGAATAAATCCTGTAACCATATCAAAATCGAAAGGAACAGTGCCGCCTGCGCCTACAATACCAAGCGGAGTGGCTGCCGTAAAGCCGTCGGGCAGAGTGTTACCAAGTCCGAAAATCTTGTCTGTTGCAATCCAAACGCTGTCGCCACTCATCTTCTGCGGATAAGAGAAGAAAAGGAACGCGCGCGTAACGAGTGCCACATTGAAGATGTTCATACCAGTTCCGCCGAATATTTCCTTTGCGAATATAACCGCAAAGGCTGTTGCAACGGCAAGCGCCCACAACGGACAACCAACCGGAACAATCAGCGGAATAAGGATACCTGATACCAAGAAGCCTTCCTGTATCTCCTCGCCTTTCCACTGTGCCCAAGCAAACTCGATACCGAGACCGACAATATAGCTCACGAGAATCTTAGGGAGCACTGAGAGAAATCCGTAGGCGAACACGCTAAAGAAGGATGCCTCTGCAAGTGTTCCTGCTGCCAGATAATTCTGATAGCCCACATTATACATACCGAACAGCAATGCCGGTATGAGCGCGATGACCACAATACTCATAATTCGCTTCGAGTCAATGGCATCGTGAATATTTACACCGCTCTTCGAAGTGGTATTAGGCACATACAAAAATGTGTCGAAACCATCGTAAAGGCTCTTGAAAGAATGCAGCTTTCCACCTTCCTCGAACTGCGGCTTTATCTTGTTTAGATAATTTCTTAACGACATAATTATACTATATTAAATTATATGAGAGTTTAAGCATTCTCTTTTCTTAAGATGTCAAGTCCCTCACGCACAATGCGTTGCAGTTCCAACTTAGACGAATCTACGAACTCTGCCACAGCAAAGTCCTCCGGACTGACCTCGTAGATACCCAGTTGCTCCTGCTTGTCGATGTCTCCTGTAATGATGGCCTTGATGAGATATTCCGGATAAATATCCATCGGGAACACCTTGTCATACTCACCACTCATAATCATGTGGCGCTCGCCACCCTTCACACGTGCATCGGCAACATACTCTTTATTGCTTCCGAAGAGCCATGAGAAATAACTGCGTGAGGCAGAGAACTGAGAGAAGCGCGGCATTATCCAACCGGCAAACTCGTCGTTGTCATCTCCTTCGGGTATCGCTGTCACCTCAGAAGTGTGCGCACCGAGGTAGAGCAACTCGCCAAACGGTTTGCCCGTAAGCGGATTACCATTTATCAAACGCACCTTGCGGGCATTGTCAACAAATGTGTCAACAACTTCCGCGAGCGACGCGCCTACCATCATATCGGCATAAGCGGCATTTTTAACCTCACTTCCGGCAATAGCCACAGTACGCATAAGGTTTACTTTTCCGGTTCTAAAGAGTCTTCCGAAGAAGATAACAGCCGTAGGCTCAACCGTCCAAACCACCTCTCCCTTATTCACAGGATTGGTATTGTTAACCTGAATTCCTACATTTCCGGCTGGACACGGACCGTCATAAACCGTAACCACAGCGTCTTTCACTCCGACAAGAGCCTCGGAAGACTGCATTCTGCCCACACCGAGATGCACCTCAGCAATCTTTGACAATGCCGTGATACCGGCCTGAAAGTCTTCTTCCTGCCCCATCAGCTCATAATCGAAGTCTCCAGCAAGTGGCATATCGCGCAATGCGGAAACGAAAATTGCCTTAGGCGCGGTGTCGGGAGTTGTAGACACAGCATAAGGCAACTGATTGATGTAACCAAAAAGACCGGCTTCAAGCAGAGCTTCCTTAACATTCTCCCCACTTAAAGACGCAACGTCCTTCTTTCCGAAATCCTTAAACTTCTGCTCATCGTCGGCTTTCACCTTCACACAAAGCACTTTACGGCGCTCGCCACGGACTACTGCTGAAACTATTCCGCTAACCGGCGAGGCAAATTTCACTTCCGGACAATTCTTGTTAACAAACAAAGCGTCCCCGGCTTCAACACGTTCGCCTTCTTTAACTACCACTTTAGGGGTAACTCCAACGAAATCATCCGGCACAAGTGCATACTCTTCCGGTGCTTTCAGAGTCAGTTTCCGTTCTGCGGCACGCCCTTTCAGGTTAATGTTCAAGCCTTTACGTAACTTAACTACATTTGCCATAAATATAAATGATGTTCTTATATATATATCAAAGAATATTAACTATTTTGCAAAATTAATAAAATAAATCCGTAATCACAAATATCAATATGTAATAAATGGCTTTTTATAAGCCTGTTTCAGGCTTTTGCAAACTGCGGTTTGCAAAGAGACTGCACAAGCCTGCCGCTTTTATAAAAACTAATCTGAAATAATCTTATCATGGCACGCCACACAAAGTAATTCTTTCACATCACAATAAAGGCCACATGAAAGAAGAAATTGAATATAAAAACAATTTATGCTTGATTGGGAAAACCACAACCAAGCATAAATTATTGACAAAACTAATCATTAAACTGTTCCAATGCCCGGCATAACTGGTCGGGACAACTGGTCATTTTGCTTCCACAGCGGATGCCATTAAGGGCCTTCTTGACATCGTCAATGTGCATTCCGCGCGTCAAAGCACATATTCCTTTAAGATTGCCATCGCACCCTCCGAGGAAACTTACATTCTGAAGAATGCCGTTTTCATCCACATCCACCTCGATAAGTCTGCTACAAGTGCCCGAGGTTTTATAAGAAATATGCTTATTCGCCATCCTCTGCCGGCTGCATATTAGTATATACGGTCTGCACGTCATCGAACTCTTCGAGACGTTCCACCATCTTATCTATTGTCTCGCGCTGCTCTGGAGTAACATCTTTAAGGTCATTAGGAATTCGAGTAAACTCTGCACCAGTTACCTCAAAGCCCTCACTCTCAAGATGTTTCTGGATTTCACCGAAACTCGTAGGAGCACCGTAGATGGTGATTTCTCCGCTCTCTTCGTCAACGTCAAACTCGTCCTCAACACCGTAATCAATAAGGTCGAGAATCATCTCGTCCATATCTAAGCCTTCTTTCTTCTTGAACGTGAATACCGACTTGTGGTCGAAAAGGAATGAGAGTGAACCTTGCGTACCGAGGTTTCCATTGAATTTGTTGAATACCGAACGCACATCGCCGACAGTACGGGTTGTGTTATCGGTCAAAGTCTCTACAAAGACAGCGATACCGTGAGGGCCATATCCCTCATAAGTAACCTCCTTATAGTCGCTCTGATCCTTACCCATCGCGTTTTTAATGGCGCGCTCGATGTTATCCTTCGGCATATTCTCGCGCTTTGCATTGGCGATGATAGCACGCAAAGACGGATTATTCTCCGGCTCCGGACCGCCGGCTTTCACAGCAATAGCAATTTGTTTACCAATTTTAGTGAACACACGTGCCATGTGTCCCCATCTTTTCAGTTTCGTAGCTTTACGATATTCAAAAGCTCTTCCCATAATACCTTATTGTTTTATTGTTATTTTTCTAAAATTATCGAAGCTCTGCACCAAGTTGTTTCTTCAAGTTGGCAATCAGTTTAGTCATTATTGCATCAATTTGTTTGTCATTGAGCGTCTTCTGCTCATCTTGCAATATAAAATTGACTGCATAACTCTTTTTGCCTTCCGGAAGGTTCTTTCCCTGGTAAACGTCAAAGAGTTCGACTTTCTTCAACAGTTTCTTCTCGGTCTGACGTGCTATGCGCTCAATCTGTTCAAACTCGATATTGTTGTCAAGAAGCAAAGCGAGGTCGCGGCTAACCGACGGGAACTTACTTATCTCCTTAAAGGTAACGACATTCTTGCGTACTCCCTTAACGAGTGCATCCCAATTAAGGTCGGCATAGAATACAGGACGATCAATGTCTGCCTGCTTCTGCAATTTACGGCAAACAACACCCATCTCTACAAAGACCTTACCGCCGCGATTCTTCATCACAAGCCCTTTATCAAAAATGTTGTTATCGCTCTTTTCCATAACAAGCATTCCCTGCGGCATACCGATACGGCGGAGGATATTCTCAACGTAGGCTTTCAGTTCATAGAACGTGGTTTCCTCATCGGGATGCGCCCATGAACCTTCCACACGCTTACCGGTAAGCCAAAGTCCCAAATGAGTTTCTTCGCTATAAGCGCGTATCGGCTCGTCGGCACCTTCGGCCTTAGCCGGGTTGTAATGATAGCAGTTTCCGAACTCGAAGAACTTCAGATTAGGATTCTTACGGTTCGCATTGCGCACGATACTCTCCAATCCACCGAACAACAAGGTCTGTCGCATCACGCCGAGGTCGGCGCTCAACGGATTAAGAACCTTCACCGTAGTCTCCTCGGTATAGGCGTTCAGTCCTGTATAATAAGCTGTTTTAGTGAGAGAGTTATTGAGAATCTCATTGAAACCGCATCCTACGAGCTGCTCACCTATTATATTCTCCAACTTATGCTTGCGGTCTTCCTCCTCAGGAAGCACGAGTGAACTCTTCAACTGTGTGGGTATCTCCACATTATTATATCCATATATGCGGAGAATGTCCTCAACCACGTCGCACGGACGCTGCACATCAACACGATAAGCGGGCACTTCAAGCTCAAGGCCTTCGGCATTTTCAGCCACAACTTTCATCTCCAGGCTCTCCACAATGGCCTTTATCGTGTCGTTGCCAATCTTCTTACCTATGAGATTGTCCACATAATCGTATTTCAGAGACACCTTTGCGTTCTCCATCTTCGTAGGATATTCGTCGCGAATCTCCATAGACACCTTACCACCGGCAAGTTCCTTGCACATTATGGCAGCCTGTTTCAGGGCATAGATAGTGCCGTTAGGGTCGATACCACGCTCGAAGCGGAACGATGCGTCAGTGCTCAAAACGTGACGGCGCGCACTCTTACGAATCCATGTAGGATGGAAATATGCGCTTTCGAGAACCACATTAGTAGTAGAATCGTAAGTTCCCGAGCCTTTTCCTCCGAATACTCCGGCGATGCACATCGGCTCATTGATATTGCAAATGGCAAGGTCGTGTTCACCGAGAGTATGCTCTTCCCCATCAAGAGTAATGAACTTCTTACCCTCATTATGGTCTTTCACAATGATATGACGGCCGTCTACCATATCCGCATCGAAGCAATGAAGCGGCTGACCGTATGCCATCATTATATAATTAGTAATGTCTACAATATTATTAATAGGACGAAGGCCTATCACATTCAGCTTGTTCTTGAGCCAATCAGGCGACTCCTTCACCTCGCAACCGGTGATACTCACACAGGCATAGCGCTTGCAGGCATCTGTATTCTCGATTGTAACCTCAATAGGCAGGTCGTTGTTGTCCACAGAGAAAGCATCGCACGAAGGACGGTGCAGACTTGTCTCATAGCCATTTCTGCGCAGCCAAGCATACAAGTCGCGCGCCACGCCATAATGAGAAAGCGCATCGGCGCGGTTGGCGGTGATATCTATCTCGATAATCCAATCGCTTTCAAGATTATAATATTCCGCAGCAGGCTGACCAACGGGGGCGTCTTCCGGCAGTACGATGATACCGTCATGGCTTGTACCCACGCCGATTTCATCCTCTGCGCATATCATTCCGTTCGACTCAACGCCGCGCAGTTTCGATTTCTTGATAACAAATTCCTTATCGCCATCGTAGAGTACGCATCCCAAGTCGGCCACAATAACCTTCTGACCGGCAGCCACATTCGGCGCGCCACATACGATTTGCGACGGAGCCTCGTGTCCCAAATCGACAGTTGTAACGTGCAAGTGGTCGCTATTCGGATGAATATCGCAAGTAAGAACCTTACCCACATACAGTCCTTTCAATCCTCCTTTAATGCTCTGGACCTCTTCAAGAGCATCGACTTCAAGGCCGCACGATGTCAAAGCATCTGCGACTTCTTGCGGAGACAGGCTGAAATCCACATACTCCTTAAGCCATTTATATGATATATTCATTTCTTTATAATGATTTAGCGAGCGCAAAATTACTATTTTTTAATCATTTAAGCAAACGTTTCTACAAAATAATAAAACAGATAACCGAAATCTTAAAGTGGGTGCGATGATTCTATAAAAAAATAAACAGTCTTTCGTGATGCTTCATCTTATAACCTCACAACCCAAAACCTCCAACCCCATAACCTTACAATCTCATAACCTGAAAATTATTTTTGTAAATTTTATTTACCAAATTTAGCCCTCTGAGAATTTGATTCTTTCACACTAACGAATGTTAAATATAGGTCTCGTTACTCATTTTCGGTAGTTTCCCAACCTCAAAAATCCAAACTCAAACCTCAAAATTCGCAATTCAAAATTCCAAAAGTGCCTCCGTTAGAAAAAATCAGAGCCATTTTTCTTCAAAAATTGAAGTTCCCGAAAACATCAAAAAACGCTGTTTTTGTCCAATTTAACGTTTGTTAGTTTTCAAAAGTGGCACTTTTAGAGTGCGTTTTAGGCCGTTTTGGAGTGCAACGGAGGCTCCGTTGAAGCCCAAAAGTGGCTCCGTTGGCGTCTAACGGAGCCACTTTTGCAATATAACGGGGCATATTTTGCGTTCTAAAAGTGATATTTTTGCGAAATATCGGGATAAGTCTTTGATTATCAAAGTTTTAAGCCAAAATTACATAAAATACCGTATTTTTGCGTTTTTGAGCGCACGGAAGATTTCGACTACAAATTTGCGAGTTTTAGAGGGTATAGTTGTAAAGATTTTTCAAAGTATTCAGTGCATTGACATTCCCTAAATTTGAGCATAATATTCAGGAAAAAGAAGGTCGAAATTTATAAAAATCGGACTCTAAATTCATACGATTTACATCAGATTCGCACAGAACAGAAGCGACTATTTTTGTCATTATTAAGAAAAGGAATAATGACAAAAAGCAAAAATTACCATATATAAATAAAGTTATTGGCAGTTATGCTTGTCATATCATAAATAATTGTTACCTTTGCGCAAAATTAATTGACATTTGAATTCAAAACATTATAGTTATGCTTACACTTAAACTCATCAGTGAAGAAACTGAACGTGTGATTTGTGGATTGGAAAAGAAACATTTTAGCGGTGCGAAAGAGGTAATCGAAAAGGTATTGGCTACTGACAAACACCGCCGCGAAACCCAGCAACAACTTGACGCCAACCTGTCTGAAGCCAAGAAGATGGCCGCACAAATAGGCAAGTTGATGAAAGAGGGGAAACGCGAAGAGGCTGAGAAGATTAAGGCTTCGGTTTCTGAAATGAAAGAAACAAACAAGGCACTGGAGGAGGAAAAGGCAAAAACTGAAAAGGAACTTACTGAATTACTCTACACAATACCAAACATTCCAAACGAGCAAGTACCAGAAGGAAAGGACGCTTCAGACAACGTTGTGGTAAAGGAAGGCGGCGTGAAACCGGAACTCGGCGAAGACGCTATGTGCCACTGGGACTTGTGCAAGAAGTATAATCTCATAGACTTCGATCTCGGTGTAAAGATTACAGGTGCGGGATTCCCTGTCTACATAGGTAAAATGGCACGTCTGCAGCGTGCATTAGAGGCATTCTTCCTTGAGGAGGCGCGCAAGAGCGGCTACTTGGAAATACAGCCCCCGTATGTTGTAAATCAGGCTTCGGGCTATGGCACAGGTCAGTTGCCGGATAAGGAAGGTCAGATGTATCATGCGAATGCCGATGACTTGTATCTCATACCGACAGCCGAAGTGCCTGTAACGAACATCTTCCGTGATGTGATTCTCGATGAGAAAGACCTGCCTATAAAGCGCTGCGCATATTCAGCTTGTTTCCGTCGCGAAGCCGGTTCATACGGAAAGGATGTGAGAGGACTTAACCGTCTGCATCAGTTCGACAAGGTAGAGATTGTACGCATAGACAAGCCGGAGCACTCTTACGAGAGTCTCAACGAGATGCTCGACCATGTAGAGGGCTTGATGAAGAAATTGGAACTGCCGTACCACATTCTGCGTCTTTGCGGAGGCGACATGAGCTTCACGTCTGCAATTTGCTATGACTTTGAAGTATGGAGTGCTGCACAGAAGCGTTGGCTGGAGGTTAGTTCTGTATCTAACTTCGAGAGCTATCAGGCAAACCGCTTGAAATGCCGCTATCGCCATACTGACGATAAGAAAATTGAACTTTGCCACACCCTGAATGGTTCTGCGCTTGCGTTGCCGCGCATCGTAGCAGCCATCATCGAGAACAACCAGACACCGGAAGGCATTCGCGTGCCGAAATGCCTTGTTCCATATTGTGGCTTTGAAATACTCGATGATAATAATTTCTAAGCTACCATACATAATCTGCATATTAAATTACCAATAAAAGAAAATGAACAAAATTATTCTTAAGAAGCAATTCTCGGAAAAGGTCTTTCTCTTTGAAATCGAGGCTCCGCTGATTGCAAAAAGCAGAAAAGCAGGCAACTTCGTAATAGTCAGAGTTGATAAGAACGGAGAGCGTATGCCGCTTACCATTGCCGATGCCGACATTGAAAAAGGCACCATCACATTGGTTGTACAGGAAGTTGGACTGTCATCTAAGAAGTTATGCCGACTGAATGCGGGTGATGTAGTAGCAGATGTCGTGGGACCGCTCGGAAACCCGACACACATAGAGAACTTTGGAACCGTAATCTGTGCAGGCGGCGGTGTAGGCGTTGCACCAATGTTGCCTATCATCAAGGCTTTGAAGAAGGCCGGCAACCGAGTACTCTCTGTACTTGCCGGACGTAACAAGGACCTTATTATATTGGAAGACGAAGTGCGCAAATACTCTGATGAGGTGATTATCATGACTGATGACGGCTCATACGGAGAGAAAGGCGTTGTTACCGTAGGTATCGAAAAGTTTATAACACAGGAAGGACACGTCGACAAGGCGTTTGCTATCGGCCCTCCTATCATGATGAAATTCTCTTGCCTGCTCACTCAGAAGTATGGAATCCCGACCGACGTATCGCTTAACACAATCATGGTTGACGGTACGGGTATGTGCGGTGCTTGCCGTCTTACCATTGGCGGAAAGACAAAATTCGTTTGTATCGACGGACCGGAATTCGACGGAGCACTTGTGGATTGGGATGAGATGTTCAAGAGAATGGGCACATTCAAGACTGTGGAACGCGAAGAATTGGAACATTTCGAAGAGCATTTGTCATCTACTGACACCGACAACGCTGCTCCGACAGAGAAATGCTCACAAGAATGCGCTGACACAAAAGAATGTGAATGCGAGCAGACTGAGGAGTCGCTCACAGACCGTAACGCCCAGTGGCGCAAGGATTTGCGTGCTTCTATGAAACCAAAGGAGCGCACAGCTATCCCTCGTGTCGTAATGCCTGAGCTTGATCCGGTTTACCGTGCCACGACTCGTCTTGAGGAAGTGAACACCGGTCTCACAAAGGAAATGGCTCTTGTGGAAGCCAAGCGTTGTCTTGATTGTGCCAAGCCTACCTGCGTTGAGGGCTGTCCGGTAAATATCAACATACCTTCATTCATCAAGAACATCGAGCGCGGTGAGTTCCTTGCTGCTGCTAAGGTTCTCAAGATGACCTCTGCCCTACCGGCTGTCTGCGGTCGTGTATGTCCGCAGGAGAAGCAATGCGAGAGCCGTTGTATTCATTTGAAGATGAATGAGCCTGCAGTTGCTATCGGTTATTTGGAGCGCTTTGCTGCCGACTATGAGCGCGAGAGTGGCAAGGCTTCTATTCCGGAGATTGCTCCGAACAACGGAATAAATATCGCGGTTGTCGGTTCGGGACCTGCCGGATTGAGTTTCGCAGGCGATATGATAAAGAAGGGATATAATGTATATGTATTCGAGGCTCTGCACGAGATTGGCGGTGTGCTGAAATACGGTATTCCAGAGTTCCGTTTGCCTAACAAGATTGTCGATGTTGAAATAGACAACCTGCGCAAGATGGGCGTACATTTCCAGACTGACTGCATTGTTGGAAAGACTATCAGCGTGTCTGAACTTGAAGAACGAGGCTTCAAAGGCATATTCATCGCTTCGGGAGCAGGACTTCCAAACTTCATGAACATTCCTGGAGAGAACTCTATAAACATCATGTCGAGCAATGAGTATCTGACTCGTGTGAACCTTATGGACGCTGCCAACCCGAAGACTGATACTCCGATAAACCTCGGAAAGAACGTTCTCGTCGTTGGTGGCGGTAATACAGCTATGGACTCTTGCCGCACGGCTAAACGTCTCGGCGCGAACGTAACCATAGTATATCGTCGTTCTGAGGCTGAGATGCCGGCTCGTCTTGAGGAGGTGAAGCACGCTAAGGAAGAGGGTATCAACTTCCTTACGCTTCATAACCCGATAGAATATGTCGCAGACGAGAATGGTGCAGTGAAGGCAGCCGTCCTGCAAGTTATGGAACTTGGTGAGCCGGATGCAAGCGGACGTAGAAGTCCGGTACCAGTTGAGGGCAAGACTGTAACTCTCGATGTCGACCAGGTTATCGTAGCTATCGGTGTATCTCCAAATCCACTTGTGCCAAGCAGCATTGAAGGATTGGAACTCGGACGCAAGAATACTATCGCCGTAGACGAGACTATGCAAAGTTCTCATAAAGGATTGTATGCCGGTGGCGACATCACTCGCGGTGGTGCTACCGTAATTCTTGCTATGGGCGACGGCCGTCGTGCCGCAGCAAATATGGATAAACAGCTACGAGGAGAATAAATATATTTATATAATAAGGTATATAACATTAAGAAGAGATGTCTTTCGCACTTGAAAGGCATCTCTTCTTTTTTATTATTTAACCACAAATAATTTATTACGGATTGGCAAATACACATTATTTACATATAGACCAAGTAATGACAGAATACTTAATCCGGCACAAATAAACAACTTGCTCCCCCCACTATTTCCTCATTGATAGAGGTCAAGCGCGTTGATAGAAGTCAAAATAATCCATTATTTTCCATATTGTAACGCGTTTTTTGAACAACAATACGAAAAAGCAATTACCTTTGCAGTGTCAAATAAGATAAAAGGATAACAAAGTCGTAATAAGAACGACAAGGTAAAAAGGTTGTAAAACTAAAGAAAAGAAAGGAAAGAAAAAATGAAAAAGTTATTTAAGAAAGTACTTCGTTCATTGATAAACGCTTGGAAAGAGTCAAGCAGAATGATGTATAAGGATGCAGAATACCGCATCTGTATGTAAGAAACAAAAATTTGAGAGAGAAAAAAGGTTTATATAAACCATCATAGAAGCTGCGCCTCAGGGGGCAGCTTTTTTATTTTCTATTCGTTTTTTCTCAAGTACACTATATATTTCAATAAAATGCGGCCAATTATGCCCCCTTATTGAGATATCATAAAAGCTATAAAAACAATTTAGGACACCCTTTTCAGAGTGTCCTAAATGTGATTCCGTTGGGATTCGAACCCAAGACCCACAGCTTAGAAGGCTGTTGCTCTAATCCAACTGAGCTACGGAACCATGAAATCGGATGCAAAAGTACAATTTTTTCGCCATATATGCAAATTTATGCCTCCATATATTTCGTTTAACGGAAAAATAATCTCAAAAGTTCAAGCAGCACTATATAAACTGATTGGAAACAGGCTATATCAAGAAGTTATTCGATACTTTCAATACAATAATAACTATTTATACTTTTCAAGAAACTTGTCTGCTTGGGCATTACCAAGCGACTTTGCCTTTTCTATATTCTTTATTCCTTCTGCTTTATCTCCATTTTCTATTTGCGCCAATCCAAGAACAAGATAAGCGTCCGGATATTCCGGCTCTAACTTTATACATTGTTCTGCCGCGACAATAGCTTCTTTGATTTTCTTAACTCGCAAGTTTGCCGATGCCAATTCTGCCCAATAAAGAGTGTTTTTCGGATCGAGTGCCACCGCATGAGCAATATCATTGAGTGCAGGCTGATAGAGTTTGCCTCTCATTTCGCTTTGCTCACGAATATAATAGAACTCCGCTGACAGGTTCGGATACATCAAAGCCTCATAGTGGAAGAAGTCGAGCATGGCCTTGCGATAATCTGTCATCTTATCATACTGAAGGGCACGAGCAAGGAAATAAGGTGCTACGATATTAGTATATGGTGTATCACAAGCTGCAATAGTACTGTCAAGCAATTCCAAAATCTCAGCATCCGTTCCACCTATCTGCGACTTTGCTCTCATGCACTCATAATAAACATCAGGAGTGCGATGGCCTTTCTTGGCAAGTTGCATATAGAAATCATACGCTTGCTGATAGTCCCCTTTCGCATATAGTATTTGTCCTTCCTGCAACTGATAAGCATATTGTGCTGATATAGAATTTGCTTCTCTTATCTCTGCAAGTGCTTTATCATAAGTCCATGATGCCGGCAACGGTTTGTTTTCTTCATTTCCAGTTAAACCCATCAGTATAAGACGGGCATAATTAGAATGTGCACCGTCTTTCGTATCGACGTTTTTCAACGCTGACTGCATCATATTCTCTGCGCCTTGATAGTCCTTGCTTTCGAGCAAACATACGGCTACGGCATAATATCCATCGTTCTCTTTAGGGAACTGACGCATAAAATCTTCTGCCGTTGCCTTGTATTTTTCCTTATCTCCACTGCTGTTGGCAAGCATCAACGCAAGCTGAGCCTGCTGCAAATCAACAGGAAGGGCAATACGGATATTTGTCTGCCCCAATGTTGCATCGGTCAATGGTGTTCCAGAAGAAGTCAATGACATTGCATATTGAGCATCCGTCACACTGAGAGACGACAACGACGTGGAGTTGAACAAGCCCAATAGCTTTCCGCCATTATCCACCACCGGACAACCATTGTGCATCTCTCCGCCATCGGAAGTAACAATATAATATGCATATTTGCTCATAAATGTTTCCACACTCGTTACTTTTGTAGACTTGGGAGCATCGCTCTTCTTGTTAGGAACGACCCACACTTGCGTATTTGCAGGCAAAGTCGTGGAAGATAACGCTACACCGGCAGGAACCTTATCGGCAACACAGAACTTCGCAAGGTCATATATTCCGTTCGCTCCAATCAGAGCAGTAACATCGTGTTTTGCACCTTTCGAGTCAACAACAACAGCACTTGACGCACCGACAAAAGGCTGCCACGGACTTATTGCCGTTCCGTCTGTTCCAACAAAGACACCGTTTGAAGTTGACAAAATAGAACCGTCAGACTTGAATGTTGTAAGACTGAAGACGGCATCTGCCGCCTTTTTCACAGCTCCCGACTGTGCAAGGCATCCCATTGAGAGCGTTATAAACACTATAAAAACTGATATTCTTCTCATTTTAATAATTCTTTTGCGTTATTTATGGCTGCCTCTGAGATATTATCTCCCGAAAGCATCTGTGCAATTTCTTTTATTCTCTCATCTTTTTTGAGCATACGCAGATAACTTGTAGTACCATTATCCGTATCCTCCTTATACACTTTGTAGTGCGTAGAACCATGTGCGGCAATCTGCGGAAGGTGAGTTATAGATATTACCTGACGGTCATTGTGGCCCATTTCCTCCATGATAAGCGCCATCTTCTCAGCAATCTTGCCACTCACACCAGTATCAATCTCATCGAAAATAATAGTCGGCAACTTAACCGCTCCACTTATCATCGCCTTCAAAGACAACATAACACGAGCTATCTCGCCACCGGAAGCAACCTGAGACACAGGTTGTAACGGCACATTCTTATTGGCACTAAACAGGAAACTGACTTTATCGCCACCGTTTGCAGCCAAGTTCTTCGGTTCAAAGCTAATCTTAAATTGCACATTTGGTATTCCCAACGATACAAGACGGTGCCCCATTTCCTCCTCGATAACCTTAGCTCCAACCCTACGTAACCCTGTTAACGTCTTAGCTTTCCGCTCGCACTCTTTGCGTTTGGCCTCAACAGCGGTAGTAAGAAAATCTACCTCCTCATCACTGTTATCAAGATTATCAAGCCGAGATTTCAAATCCGTCCAAATATCTATCAACTCTTCCACCGTCTCAACGCTATATTTCTGCTCCAAAGCATATATAGTGTCAAGGCGGACATTGATATTATCAAGTCGCGCAGGGTCGAAATCAATATCTTCAACGCTATTACCTACCTCTTGCGCAATGTCTTTAAGTTCCACATACACAGAATCAAGACGCGAAGCAATATCTTTCATTGACGGATATACCTCCTCGATAGAGTGCAAATTGGCTGCCGCAGTTTTCACATTCGCCACCATACCGCGCTCATCTCCGCTTAATATATTGTCAGTATCATACAAAGCACTCTTTATCTCCTCTGAATGCGACAGAGTTTCAGCCTCCAGCTCCAATTCTTCCTGCTCGCCTTTCATGAGATTGGCATTGCCAAGTTCTGTATAACGAAACCGCATGAACTCCTCATCCTTACGGTTCTGCTCTATTCGGGCTTTCAGTTCATCCAGCTCCGCCAGCTTTCTATTATAATCATCAAAGGAATTAGCGTAGTCAGCCAGTGCATCCCGGTCTTTGGCTATTATGTCTATCACATTCATTTGGAAATCCTCCTTCTGCAACAAAAGGTTCTGATGTTGAGAATGAATGTCGATAAGTTGCTCGCCTAATGTCCTCATAAGCACCAACGAAACAGGAGTGTCATTGATAAATGCTCTTGACTTACCATTTGCTGACAATTCCCGGCGCAAGATTGTGTCTTCGCCATCATAGTCAATATCGTTATCTTCAAAGAATGATTGCAGGTCATATCTCGACAAATCGAAATGCGCTTCCACCGTACACTTGGCTGCACCAGCCTTCACCGACTTTGAATCGGCACGCTGACCAAGCAACAGTCCAAGAGCCCCCAATATGATACTCTTTCCAGCTCCGGTCTCTCCGGTTATTACGGAAAATCCAGAATTGAAACATATATCAAGCTCTTCTATTAGCGTAAAGTTATTTATATATAGATGTTTCAGCATATCTTCCCTATTGTTTTATCTTTTCCCATGAGGAATTTTGCGACGCATTGATGCCAAAGAGTATCTCATATACACTCTCTTTCTCCTTCTGCGTACCCTTTCCTTTATATATATTGGCAAGCTCGTCCTTCTTATAGTCTGTCCATATCTGAGGCAATAAACTCAGCGGTTTGTCCTCATGGCACTTCTTTAAGTTCTCCTCCAATGTCGTCGTAATATTTGTACGTCCCCGGTCCGCATTATTAGCCATCTCATCAAGCCCCAATCTGTAATAATCATATTGCAACTGACGAAACGGTCTCATACCGGCATCAAGATAATCATTAATAATTGCGAATCTGTTTCGTGAATTATCGAATGCCTTCCAACCTGGAAACTGGAGATTCTGCGCATTGTTAGTAAGATTCATACAACGCTGCAATACATCTTCGCCCCCCATTGGCGAGAAGCTATCAAGGTCGAGTCCAATTATGAGATAGGCATAATAAGCCACCAACGCCGTAAGTTGATTATCAATCATATCCTCATTGAAATCCAATTGGTCAAACTGTGCGAATTCAAAAGTGAAATCGTTATCCTTATTATTATATAAGGTGGACGTGTAAGCTGAATTATATACTGGTCTGTTTGCCTGTATCAGAGCCGTACAGGTAAACAGATTCGATGTCGGATCGTATTTGGTAACGGTAACATTGAAGTTACATACGATGCGCTCATTCTTCTGAAATTGAAGATTTGTCCACTGCCTGTCGTTTATAAACTGCTCCAACGTCTTCTGCAAATCATCAAATACCGAGGCATCGGTACCCTGTATCTGGTTATGGTTTATCGTAACACGTGCCATCAGTTCCTGCGCAGATACGGCATTAAAGCCCGACACGGCACAGAATATGAAAACTATAATGTTCTTTAGACTTCCCATACACCTTATTTATTATTATAACATCACACGCTGAATATCGCAGATAGCTCGTCGACAATATCCTTTGCCACCTCCGATTTCGGTTTCTTTGGATATTCTTTCTTCTCGTTTCGCGATATTATGGTAATCTGGTTGTCCTCACTTCGGAATGTAGTACCAGGATTGCGCGTAGAGTTCAACACTATGAAATCGGCATTCTTACGCTCCAATTTTCTGCGCGCATTCACTTCCTCATCATTCGTTTCCAATGCAAAAGCTACTATTTTCTGTCCTTCGCGCTTCATCTTACCAAGCTGAGCCGCAATGTCTTTCGTCGGTTTCAAACGTATCATGAGGTCATCTTCCTCACGTTTTATCTTTTTATCAGCCTCGGTTTCCGGACAGAAATCAGCCACAGCGGCACACAATATAGCCACGTCGGAATCATTAAACGCCTCTACCGCAGCCTCATACATCTGCTGGCAGCTCTCCACATCTATCCGACTGATCCGTGAAGAATAACATTTCAAGCTCACAGGGCCGGCCACCAGCGTTACATCCGCGCCACGTTTGGCACACTCTTCAGCGAGGGCAAAGCCCATTTTTCCACTCGAATAGTTTCCAATAAAACGCACAGGGTCAATCTTTTCGTATGTCGGACCAGCCGTTATCAGTATTTTTTTGCCAGCCAAAGTGTTATCGTCAGCGGAGTTGAAATAATCTTCAAGCTCTCTGACAATATTCTCCGGCTCTTCCATCCTGCCTTTTCCCTCCAGTCCGCTTGCGAGGAATCCGCTTGTCGGCTCTATGAAACGGTTGCCGAAACCTTTCAGTTTGTCGATATTCTGCTGCGTCGTCGGATGCTTATACATATCCAAATCCATAGCAGGAGCTATGAATACCGGAGCTTTCATCGAAAGATAGGTAGTTATAAGCATATTGTCGGCAATACCGTTTGCCATCTTTCCCAAACTGCTTGCCGTACATGGGGCTATCAACATCGCGTCTGCCCAAAGTCCGAGGTCCACATGAGAGTGCCAGGTACCGTCACGCTGCGAGAAGAAATCACTTATGACAGGTTTATGAGTGAGTGCCGAAAGTGTAATGGGAGTGATAAACTCCTTGCCGGCAGGGGTTATAACTACCTGCACCTCTGCTCCTTTCTTTATCAGACCGCGTATAATCAGACAGGCTTTATATGCCGCAATACTGCCTGTAATACCTAAAACTATCCTCTTTCCTTTCACTATTTATTCCTGTTATTAAATTCTTTCAGTCGAATACGTGTAAGAACTTGCTTTGTATTATAGCTAAAATCTCCTCCCATCATCCAGCTATAATAGCCTGGGTCTCTGCGCAATACTTCCGCAACAGCCCAACCTTTATATTTCCCGAAGTTGAAACACTCCTGCTTGCGCACATTGCCTTTGGAATCAAGAAGCGTTACGCCCTTACCATCCTTCATCTCTTTCCAAATTATTCTTCCAGAAAAATCCACATTATCATTAACCTTCGAGAACGCTGCCAACTCGTCCATATCGTTGTTCAGCACCCTATCTGCTTCCTCCTGAACGCCCGGAGCATATTTATCAAGCTGTCCCTGAAGCACCATATATGTGGCCTCGGTGTCTTGGTCGGCAAGATGGGCCTGAAAGTCCTCCTCCATTTTCCTTCCTACATAGAACTTATATGCAGCGGCAAGATTTCTGCGCTCCATCTTATGGAATATTACCTGAGCGTCTATCAGCCTGCATTTACCGAAATCGAAATCAATTCCGGCACGCAAGAACTCCTCGGCGAGAACCGGAATATCGAAATGATTTGAGTTGAATCCGGCGAAATCACAGCCCGTAAAAGCCTCACTAAGTTCTGCGGCTATATCCTTGAACGAAGGCGCAGAGGCAATATCCGCATTGGTTATGCCCGTGAGTGCAATCACGTCTTCAGGAATTGTACGACCTGGATTTACGAATTTGTTGACACGCGTTTCAGTTCCATCAGGACATACCTTTATATATGAAATCTGAATGATACGGTCTTTAACGATATCAAGCCCCGTTGTCTCCAAATCAAAGATAACAAGGGGCTTTGTAAGATTTAGCTTCATGAAATGTCAATTAAGCGAAGGCCTCGCACCATACAATCTGCACGAGTCTTTCCGAATTTCCGAATATTAGTCGTTGAGCAACATTGGCATGACAAGCATCAGCACATCCTCATTGTCAGGCTGTGTTCCGGGAACGACAACACCGGCACGAGACGGGTCTGCAAGCTCAATCACCACATCATCACTGCTAAGATTATTCAGTATCTCCACCATATTAGAGCCTTTGAAACCAATGCTCATCGGCATACCGCTGTATTCACAAGTGAGACTCTCCTTTGCATTGGTAGAGAAGTCGATATCCTCAGCTGTCAGTTCCATATTGCCTTCGCTGACGTGGAAACGTATCAACTGACTGCTGTCGCTTGCAAAAGGCAGTACACGGCGGATTGCACCAAGCAATGAACGGCGGTCAACGGTTATCTGATTAGGATTCTGCTGAGGAATAACGCTATTGTAATTAGGATAACGTCCTTCGATAAGTCGGCAAGAAAGTACGCCGTCCGTAAAACTCAGCACTGCCATACGCTCGTCAAACTTTATCGTTACATCGCCACCATCCTTTGTCAGAATGTTTTTCAACAAGTTAGCCGGTTTCTTAGGCAGTATAAATGATGCAGGCACATCGCTCTTTATTGCAAAATTTCTGTTGCGCACCAGCTTATGTCCGTCGCTTGCCACAATGGCAAGTCCGTCAGTTGTAAGATCAAAATAAATACCGTTCATTACCGGGCGAAGCTCATCCTGAGCTGTCGCGAAGACAGAACGGGTGATATTATCTGCAAGCACAGACGCCTCCATCGTGATAGTTGTAGCCCCCTCTGATATTGGCTGGGGCTTCGGATATTCATCGGCACGTTGTATCGGGAAGTTATAAGAACCGTTCTGATAGGTAACATACATCTTCCACTCGTCATAATTCACGTCGATAGTCAATGGCTGTTCTGGCAATTCTTTCACAGCATCGATGATAGTATGATTATTTACTGCGAAATCGCCCTCGCCCTCACATTCCTCAAGAGGCAGCACGGTTCTCATAATGTTCTCACTGTCCGAAGCCGTCATTGCGAGCTCTCCATTATGCACCTCAAAGAGGAAACTATCGAGTATGGGCAGAGTGTTCTTACTATTGACAACCTTAGAGAGTGTCAACAAGCGACTACTCAATGCAGAACTTGAAATATTAAATCTCATTAGTATCTTATTTTAAAGTTATTACATTATTTCTTACGAAGTACAAAAATACGAAAAAGCATTGTCTTAAACAAAAAATAAGCCTAAAAGTTTCGGTTTTTAGAACTATTTTAGTAATTTCGCAAACGAATAATAACAAAACTTTTAATTATAATATATAGGAAATGGAATTACAAGGAAAAGTAATATTTGTATTGGATCCTCGCAGCGGAGAATCTGCTCGTGGCAAATGGGTAAGTCAAGAATACGTTATAGAAACACACGACCAATATCCACGCAAGATGGTATTCAATGTTTTCGGAGCAGACCGCATTGAACAATTCAAGATAAAAGCTGGTGAAGAAATCACTGTTTCTTTCGACATTGACGCACACGAGTATAACGGACGTTGGTTCAATAACATCAGGGCATGGAACATTCAGAGGATGGACGCAGCGGCAAGTCAGGCTGCAAGTCCGGTTCCGGCAGCAGACGCTCAGGCTCCGTTCCCTCCCGCAGCACAGTCGGAAAAGGAAAGCACTGACGACCTGCCATTCTAATTTTGAGCGTTTTATAGTAAAATAAAAGGGGCTGTGTCGTAATTAAGTTTTTACGGCGCAGCCTCTTTTTTAGTGCTTT
>URER01000021.1 GCA_900547005.1 uncultured Prevotella sp. | reverse complement strand
TTATGTTTTACACCATATAAAAAAAAAGAGGCTGCGCCTATTTTGACACAGCACCATTGTTATTATATACACCTCAATTTATAAGGACTATGAGAACTTTATTATGTTGGGGCTTCCCCCCTTGGGGGGATTAGAGGGGGGCTTGTACTCTACTTCTTCGTTGCTTTCATGAAGTATGCAGTCAAAAAGCCAGCCTGCTACATCGGCCTCTTGGATAAATCCAGACCAACAGTTAATGATTTGCCTGATGGATTCTACGTTCTATCCGGCACAATGGCTCGTTCACTCCGCCCATGTCGGTCTTGTATCTTTCGTCGCCCCTGCACATATCGAAATCCACGAACCCTTCGTCAAACCACAGCTTTACGGCCTCAAGCAGCATGATGATGCCCGGAGAATACCGTCCGAAGTCAATGTCGATGGCCAGCCGCGGCATGAGCAGGTGGCGCTGATGGGCATATACTATCATAAATGCAGCGGGACGGGAGTCTATCTCCAGCACGTATAGGCGGCTCTCGTCCAGCTTCCGCAAGCTCTGCGTGGCGCATCCGCCGCCCACCTCCAGCATGGCCTTGATGCGTGCGACCAGCATATTTATGACACCGGTATGCTTTTCATTCCATGCCAGTTTCCTGATGAAATACATCCTCCACAACTTATACAGGTATCCGTTGTCAGGGAGATTGTCTCTCGTGTATACCTTAAGCTCCATCTTCCGCCCGTCGGTCTTCAGGTGGTTGTATGCTTTGCGGATGTTCTTGTATATATTCTTCGACAGCGAGCCAATATATTCATCCACATTGTTGAAGGATTCGAGAGGCACATGATAGCTTGTACGCTCTGTGAAGTCTCCGCCGTCCATGTCTTTCATCAGCCCTGCGAAAAGCGTGTGCTGGGGTACATCGGCCAAACTGAGATGGCATCCTGAGAAATTATCGTCTAAGTATTCCCTCAGTGCATTAATCTCCCGCCTGCATTCTGCCCCCTCCGAAGGGGAATAGGGGATCGAGGCGTTCAGAATGCCGGCCACCCAGCACGAGGGGAAGCGTACCTTGCCTGAACTGCGCGTTACGGATAGCGGCAGAATGGCGAACGGCTTGCTGTCACGTCTCATCAGTATGTAGACAAGGCGGGTCGTAAGTCTTTTCAGCATCTTCCCCCTGATATGCTCATATAGGAATCTGTTCCAGATGTAGGTCTGATAGAATGAGTAGGCGGCATACTTGATACCGTTTTCCGCAGCCATCCGGTCGAGGGCCTCCCATTCTTGCCTTATCTCTGTTATCTGGCTATGTTTTGAGAATGATATTTCTGTTGTCATATCGTGTTTACTTTGTCCTCGTTGCTTTTATGAAGTAAGCAATCAGCAGAATGTATGCGATGAGACTGCAAACCTGCGACATTGGATTCTCGAGCCATACGTTATTGATGAATTCGAAGCCGCAGAACTTGAGCAATGCGCTTACTACGCCCATCAAAGCACCGCCTGCTATGAAGCCGCTTGCTATGAGGGTGCCTTTCTCTCCTCGTATGGTGTTGATCTTTTCATCTTTAGAACGCGATGTGACGAGCCAGTTTATTGCGCCTCCTACAAGCAGTGGCACATTCAGTTCGAGCGGTATGAACATACCCAAAGCAAAGGCCAAAGCCGGTACTTTCAGTCTGTCGAGCGCGATGGCGATAAGTGCGCCGATGCCATACAAGGCCCAGGGAGCGCCCGCTCCGTTCATCATAGGCTCGATGACAGCCGCCATTGCGTTTGCCTGCGGTGCTACGAGGTGGCCCGGTTGAGCCGGATCGAAGCCGTAAGTGTCGTTAAGTAGCATCATCACTCCGCCCACGGTAGCAGCCGAAACAAGTATTCCGAGGAACTTCCAAGTCTCTTGTTTCTTTGGCGTTGTGCCCAACCAGTAACCTATTTTCAGGTCGGTGATGAACGAACCGGCAACTGACAAGGCCGTGCAGACAACGCTTCCCATGATTAAAGCGGCCAACATTCCGCCCGCACCGTTCATTCCTATGGCTGCCATAATGACCGAAGCGAGAATCAAAGTCATAAGTGTCATGCCCGAAACCGGGTTTGAGCCGACGATGGCGATGGCGTTTGCGGCCACCGTTGTGAACAGGAATGCGATGACGGTAACAAGAAGTATTGCGACAATAGCATACGTCAGGTTGTTCATTACGCCCAACCAGAAGAATATGAACGTTACGATGATGGCGCAGATTGAGCCGATTCCGATTATCTTGAACGATATATCCTTGCGTGTGCGCAGCTCCTCCGTGTTTGCATTTCCGCCACCTTTAATCTCTTTCGCAGCCAATCCGACGGCACTCTGTATGATTCCCCACGACTTGATGATGCCGATGACGCCAGCCATAGCGATGCCTCCGATGCCTATGCTGCGTGCGTAGCTTGTGAAAATAGTCTCTGGATCCATCTGTCCTACGGTCTGTGTGATTGTCGAGCCGCCCACGTTGAGTACCGTATCGTGGAAAATCAGCGACATTCCCGGTACTATCAGCCACCAGACGGCAAACGAGCCGAGGCATATAATGAATGCGTATTTAAGGCCGACTATATATCCCAAGCCGAGGATTGCGGCTCCGGTATCAATCTTGAACACCAGTTTGGCTTTCTCGGCCACCGTTTCTCCGAGTCCGATTACACGTGATGTGAACGTATTGTTCCACCAACCGAACGACGCAACAATGAAGTCGTAAAGGCCGCCGACGAGTCCGGCGATGAGCAAAGGCTTCGCCTGATTGCCTCCTTTGGCTCCGCTCACGAGCACCTGAGTTGTCGCCGTGGCCTCAGGGAACGGGTATTTGCCGTGCATATCGCTCACGAAATACTTGCGGAACGGTATCAAGAACAATATACCGAGTATTCCGCCGAGAGCCGAAGCAACGAAAATCTTAAGGAAAGATGCCGTCAGTTGCGGGTCGTTGAGCTTCGCCTGCAAGATATAAATGGCCGGAAGCGTGAATATCGCACCTGCCACGACCGCGCCCGAACACGCGCCTATGCTCTGAATGATGACGTTTTCGCCCAATGCCTTGTAGCGTTTGGCGGCCGTAGACACACCGACGGCGATGATGGCGATAGGTATCGCAGCCTCAAACACCTGTCCCACCTTCAGTCCGAGATATGCGGCGGCGGCCGAGAACAGTACGGCCATGAGCAAGCCCCATACTACCGACCATGCGTTAACCTCCGGATAAGTCTTCCGCGGGTTCATAATCGGCTCGAATTCCTCACCCTCTTTCAGTTCCCGAAAAGCGTTTTCGGGTAGCTGAATGTTTTCTTTTTCTTCTTCTTTCATGTTTCCTTGTTATGATATTATGTTTATATTATTTTTCATTTATGGTAGCGACAAGTTGCCGGACACAATAAAACGGCTTGCGTGCGTGTGGCAAAAAGTTGTCAGAAAGATATGTTTCACTTGCAAAAGTACAAAATAATATTGCAATACGTATGCGAAAATGAAGCAAAAATGTCTATCTTTGCAATTATGAAAGAAATAAAACCAATAGCATTTTTCCATTCCCCGTTCACGTCGAAGTTTGGCATTCCGCGTCAGAGCGGGCTTGTTGACGGACTTCGCGGGCGCATAGTTTTCGAGCCGGAATATAATAATGTGGAAGCGTTAAGGGGATTGGAAGATTTCGATTATGTGTGGTTGATATGGGGATTCTCGGCCAATGAAGGCAAGAAAGTGAGTTCCACGGTGCGCCCTCCGCGTCTTGGAGGCAACGAAAGGGTAGGGGTGTTTGCCTCGCGCTCGCCGTTTCGTCCCAACGGATTGGGCCTCTCGTCGGTCAAGATAGCCGCAGTAGGCAGCGGATGGGTGGATGTTACGGGCGCAGACCTCATGAACGGTACGCCGATATATGATGTTAAGCCTTACGTAGTCTATGCCGACAGTCATCCCTATGCACGCAGCGGATTTACCGACAACCGTGTCTGGAATAGTCTTGATGTGTCTGTTCCCGCAGAGTTTGAGTGCCTTTTCACCTCCGGCGAGTTGGAATCGCTTCGCGGAGCATTATCTCTCGATCCCCGTCCGCATTATCATGACGACCCCGTCCGCGTCTATGGAATGCCTTTCGCTGGCCGCGATGTGCGTTTCCGGGTGTCCGACGGCACAGTTGTTGTCGTTGGAGTAGAGAGGCTTTGATATATTACAGTTGACGGGAAACACAAGTATTAACCTGTGTTTCCCGTCAATCCGTCAACTTTGTCAACTCTCCTTTACTCCATTTCTATTGCTTCCACGCTTGGTTTGGGCGTTGCAGGCGTGCTTGGCTTGGCCTGCTCAGTTGATGCAGAGCTTTCCGACTCACTGCTTGTCGAGCTTTGCTCTTCGCCATTCTCACCGCTTTGCTCTCCGTCGGTGCTTTCGGTGGTTTCTTGTTTCTTTTTCCTTATACTGTTAAGTAGCTTCTCTGCTTCCAGATTTTCAGCTTTCTTTATTGAGTCTCGCTTCTGTACATCTATCGCAACCGTGTCGAATGTCGGCCCGTTCTTTTCCATCAGATTAGAGTCCGGGTCAATCTGCGTGCGTACATACTCCGGGTCTTCCGCGTGAATCATATTATATGTTACGCCGATAGCAATGAGCAGAGCCAGTCCTACGACAATGAAAATCATCATGCCGCGGCTGAGTTTCAAGTCTTCCTCAGCCTTCTTGCCTTTGTTTTCCTGTGGCATTGGAGCGCCGCAGTTAGGACAATACTTTCTCTTTTCGTTCACCTCGGTGTTACATTCCGGACATCTCATATCTTGATAGTAGTTTTTATTACTTGTTTTCCAAGTCGCAAATTTACATAAAATATTCCATTCCGTTGTATTTTTAACTTTCATTTTTTTATAAAGGGGAGAGAGAAGAGGAGGAGAGAGGGGATGGAAATGTCTTTTGCCGTCAGTATGTTGCGGTCGCATTGAAGCCCATTTCGCATCAGTACTTGGCCTGAATTACTCGAGTACTAAGCCCGGATTATTCGAGTATTTGAGCCCAGATTACTTCAGTACTAAACCCGGATTACTTCAGTACTTGGCCCGAATTACTTGAATACTGTGCCGGGATACTTTCTCAAATGAAGATGAAGGACTTTTTTTCTTCGCAAAAAAATGCGAAAACTTTATCCCGATAATGGAAAAATAACTAACTTTGCATTCGGCTTGTGCTATCTTTGCATAAGACAAATTACGAAATGTAAGGTATGAGTTATAGTATTGAGAAAGTAACGACACTCATCGGAGCAAGACGCTATGGCGACTGCGACGCGCAAATAGGCTTTGTGCTGACAGATAGCCGCTCGCTTTGCTTTCCGGAAGAAACGCTTTTCTTCGCTTTGAAGACCGGACGCAACGATGGGTTTAACTATATTCCTGACCTGTATAGGCGTGGAGTACGTAACTTTGTGGTAGAGAATGTGCCGGAAGACTGGGAGGAACAGTTCCCGAAGTCTAACTTCCTGAAGGTCGTGGGTACGCGCGAGGCTTTGCAACGGTTGTCGGAGCGCCACCGCGACGAGTTCGATATTCCTATTGTCGGCATAACCGGCTCCAACGGAAAGACCGTCGTGAAGGAGTGGATTTATCAGTTGCTGTCGCCGCAGATGGCCGTAACCAGATCGCCGCGCTCCTACAACTCGCAGATTGGCGTGCCGCTGTCGGTGTGGCTGATGGACGAGAATACGCAGGTGGGAGTGTTCGAGGCCGGTATCAGTGAGCCGGGTGAGATGGCAGCTTTGCGCGATATTATCCAGCCTACGATAGGTGTTCTCACCTCGTTGGGTATGGCACATCAGGAGAATTTCTCCTCTTTGGAGGCCAAATGCAAAGAAAAACTGACCCTTTTCCATGACGCTAAGGCGGTGATTTACCCGTTGGACGACGAACTGGTGGCGCGTTGCATATCGCAATACGCATACAAAGGTGAGCAGATTGCATGGTCGCAGACTAATCCGAAAGCCGCCCTATATATATATAATGTGGAAAAGAGCGACACTGAGACAACCGTGTCATACACTTTCAGGGGCAATGACGGACGCTATGTACTGCCGTTTATCGACGAGGCTTCGGTGATGAACTCGTTCACTTGTGCCGCCGTGGTGCTGCATCTCGGCCTGACTGCCGATGAGCTTGCGGCGCGGATGGCAGCCCTCGAACCCGTGGCCATGCGCTTGGAGGTGAAGGAAGGACGGAACGGATGCACGCTCATCAACGACTCTTACAACTCAGATATAAACTCGCTCGACATAGCTCTCGACTTCATGAACCGCCGCCCCGACCATAAAGGGCGCAAGAGGACACTCATTCTGAGCGATATCTATCAGAGCGGAATAAAGGAAGACAACCTGTATGCTGCAGTTTCGGAACTCGTCGGTAAGCGAGGCGTGGAGAAATTTATAGGTGTCGGTCCGCGGCTTGTAGCTCAGAAAGAGCGTTTTGCGGGCTGCGAGGCATACTTCTTCAACGACTGCCATGAGCTTGTGGAGAGCAAGTTGTTTGCCGGTTTACACGATGAGGTGATACTGATAAAGGGCGCGCGCAACTTCGGTTTCGACCGTCTGTCGGAGCTTCTCGTGCAGAAGGTACACGAGACAACGCTCGAAGTGAACCTCAACGCGGTGGTGGCGAATCTTAATCACTATCGCTCGATGATGAAACCCGACACGAAACTCGTCTGCATGATAAAGGCCGACGGATACGGAGCGGGTGCGGTGGAGATAGCAAAGACGCTGCAAGACCATCGCGTGGACTATCTCGCTGTGGCTGTTGCCGATGAGGGCGTAACGCTGAGAAAGAACGGAATCACATCGAACATAATGATAATGAATCCCGAGATGACGGCCTTCAAGACGATGTTCGACTACGGGCTGGAGCCGGAGGTCTATTCTTTCCGGCTGTTCGATGCGCTGGTCAAGGCGGCGGAAAAGGAGGGAATAACCAATTATCCGGTACACGTGAAGCTCGATACAGGTATGCACCGCCTCGGATTCGACCCGCGCACAGACATGGAAGAGCTTATCAGCCGACTGAAAAAGCAAGATGCAATCATCCCGCGGTCGGTGTTCTCGCACTTTGTCGGGTCCGACAGCGGCTCGTTCGATGACTTCTCGTCCGCCCAGTTCGACTTGTTCAAGCTCGGCGCGGATGCGTTGCAGGCAGCGTTCCCTCACAAGATACTGCGCCATATTGACAATTCGGCAGGCATAGAGCATTTCCCCGAGCGACAGATGGATATGTGCCGGCTCGGCATCGGACTCTATGGCGTGAATCCGGCGGATAACAGTATAATAAATAATGTAAGCACTCTGAAGACCACCATACTGCAACTGCGTCACGTTCCGGCGGGCGACACGGTGGGATATTCGCGCAAGGGAAAGATAGAATGCGACAGTGTGATAGCCGCGATACCTATCGGCTACGCCGACGGACTGAACCGTCATTTGGGAAACCGCCACTGCTATTGTCTCGTAAACGGTAAACCGGCTTATTATGTGGGCAATATCTGCATGGATGTGGCAATGATTGACGTTACGGGAATAGACTGTAAGGAGGGCGATTCGGTCGAAATCTTCGGCGACGACCTGCCCGTTACGGTGCTTTCCGATGTACTCGAAACAATCCCTTACGAGGTGTTGACGGGCATAAGCAACCGCGTGAAGCGCATTTATTTCCAGGATTAAAGACATTATTTCCAATATTAATATATAAAATGGTGCAGGGTTCAAATTATTTTTGTAACTTTGCACCATTACGATTTACGGACTACGTCTATCAAACAATTCAAAACATAATCATGGAACAAGTATTCAGTTACATTATCGGCCTCGGTGCAGCCGTAATGATGCCTATTATCTTCACTATCTTGGGCGTTTGCATCGGTATAAAATTTTCTAAAGCCCTGAAAAGCGGTCTCTATGTCGGCGTGGGATTCGTCGGATTGAGTATCGTTACGGCTTTGCTTACGAGTTCGCTTGGTCCGGCTCTTAACGATGTTGTTAAGATTTATGGCCTCGAGCTAAAAGTATTTGATATGGGATGGCCTGCTGCCGCGTCTGTGGCTTACAACACATTGGTGG
Source organism: uncultured Prevotella sp. (assembly GCA_900547005.1). Lineage (GTDB taxonomy): Bacteria > Bacteroidota > Bacteroidia > Bacteroidales > Bacteroidaceae > Prevotella. The sequence goes on along the minus strand of URER01000021.1, from coordinate 33,620 downwards.
GTTCTTTTGTTATCCCCGTTTGTCTTGGAGTTAATCTCGTGCTGCTGTTGCTCGGTTGCACGCGTACCGTAAATATCGACCTTTGGAACTATTGGCACTTCGCCTTCATCGGCGCGGTGGTTTATTTTATGACCGACAGCGTTGCGTGGGGATTCTTCGCAGCCGTTATCTGCTATGTCATTACACTTGTCTTGGCCGACCTTACAGCCAAGAAATTCCAGAAATTCTATCCCGGTATGGAGGGCATCAGCATTCCGCAACCGTTCTGTCAGGGTTTCATGCCGTTCGCTTTGGGTATAAACAAGGCTCTCGACTATGTGCCGGGAATCAATAAAGTGAACATCGATTCAGAGGGAATGAAGAAGAAATTCGGTATCTTCGGCGAGCCGTTGGTACTCGGAGTGATTATCGGTATCATCATAGGATGTCTCGCTTGTAAGGACTGGAACGAGCTGGTAGACAAGATTCCGGCCACTCTCGGACTTGGAATAAAGATGGGTGCGGTGATGGAGCTTATCCCTCGTATCACATCTCTGTTCATAGAAGGATTGAAACCGATAAGTGAGGCGACACGTGAACTCATAGCCAAGAAGTTCGGAGGAAAGAAAGAGCTTTACATCGGTATGTCTCCGGCACTCGTAATCGGTCATCCTACGACCCTCGTAGTGTCTCTTTTGCTCATCCCTGTAACCCTCGTTCTCGCCGTAGCGCTGCCCGGCAACCAGTTCCTTCCGCTCGCTTCGCTTGCCGGAATGTTCTATGTGTTTGTCATGGTATTGCCTTATACGAACGGAAACGTGCTCCGCAGCTTCATCGTAGGACTTATTGTGATGGCTGTCGGACTTTATTTCGTAACATGGATGGCACCCGATTTCACCTCGGCTGCTCACTCGGTGCAGCAGGCTCACCCCGAAGATGCAGCCGTTGCGGTGCCGGAAGGATTCCAGGCCGGTGCTCTTGACTTTGCGTCGAGTCCGCTTTCTACGCTCATCTATGCTTGCATGAAGTATATGAGCTATATCGGTGCTGGTCTCCTTACGCTCGGAACGCTCGCCCTTGTGGTTTGGAACAGAATGAGAATAAATAAATAATAAATACTGGGAGTGGCGCAAACGCGAATCTGTTGATATGCAAATGCAAGTCCATTTATATGTGAACGTCACTTCCCGATAATAAAACTACGTAATCAATAAACAAATTAAAGATATGAAGAAAGTATTTTTGTCAATCGCACTCGCTATGGGTGCTATGGCAGTGTCTGCTCAGACAGTTTATCAGACACAGACCGCTTGTCATCCGGCCGACGTAAAACACTACGACACACAGACCCTTCGCGACCGCTTTGTCATGGAGAAGGTAATGGTGAATGACCAGATTACGCTTACTTATTCAATGTATGACCGCTTTGTTTTCGGTGGCGCTGTGCCTGTAACAAAGGAACTCAAGCTCGAGACCATCGACCCGTTGAAGGCTGAGTACTTCCTCTTTAGCCGCGAGCTTGGTATCATCAACACCGGAGGAGAAGGCACAGTAGTAGTTGACGGAACCGAATATCCGTTGAATTTCAAGGAAGCTCTGTATGTGGGACGTGGCAAGAAGGAAGTCATTTTCCGTTCAAAGGACGCTTCAAAACCGGCAAAGTTCTATCTCAACTCAGCCACAGCGCACAAGGCTTATAAGACACAGTGGATTACTCTTGACGGCCGTAAGAACGGAAAGATTCAGTCTTTGAAGGCAAACGTAATCAAGGCTGGTTCTATGGAAGAGAGTAACAAACGCGAAATCAACCAGCTTATAGTGAACAACGTGCTTCAGGAAGGTCCATGCCAGCTTCAGATGGGACTCACTATCCTTGCTCCCGGTTCTGTTTGGAACACAATGCCGCCTCATACACACGGCCGCCGCATCGAGGCTTACTATTATTTCAACCTTCCCGAGGGCAATACCGTATGTCATGTGATGGGCGAACCGCAGGAGAGTCGTGTGGTTTGGCTGCACAACGAGCAGGCTATCATGTCGCCGGAGTGGTCTATCCACGCTGCTTCAGCTACCTATAACTATATGTTTATATGGGGTATGGCGGGCGAAAACCTCGACTATGGCGATATGGATAAGATAAAGGTAATCGATCTTAAATAAACTTTTTTGGCTTATTCCCGTAACCGGGGATAAGCCAAAACTACCTTGTCATAACGTAAAACTAATTATTAAAACATTGAGTCCCGGCTTTTTCTAAGTCTGTTTTTTATCATCCGGCAATATGAAATAGTCTCCGACTCATATAATCTAAACTTTCAAAAAAAATAAAATGGCACCTATTCAAACAAGCAAAATGACCAATTTCCGTTGGGTAATATGTGCGATGCTCTTCTTCGCTACAACGGTAAATTACATGGACCGTCAGGTCTTGTCTCTCACATGGAAGGACTTTATAGCTCCCGAATTCCACTGGACAGACAGTGATTACGGAACTATCACGGGACTTTTCTCTATATTTTACGCTTTTGCCTGTCTTTTCGCAGGTAAGTTTATCGACTGGATGGGTACAAAGAAAGGTTATCTTTGGGCTATATTTATATGGTCTACCGGTGCTTGCTTGCACGCAGGTTGCGGTTGGGTGACAATGCAAATCGAAGGCGTAGGAAGCATTGAGGCTCTCCGTGCTGTCAAGGCCGGCTCGCAAGTAGCGCTTGCCATCGCTTCTGTCAGCGTGTGGTTGTTCCTCTTCTGTCGTATGGTTCTCGCTCTTGGTGAGGCCGGTAACTTCCCCGCAGCTATCAAGGTGACGGCTGAATACTTCCCGAAGAAAGACCGTGCGTTCGCCACCAGCATCTTCAATGCAGGCGCGTCAGTCGGCGCTTTGGCTGCTCCGGCAACTATTCCGCTTCTTGCCCGCGCTTGGGGATGGGAGATGGCGTTCATCATCATCGGTGCCTTGGGTTATGTCTGGATGGGACTATGGGTGTTCCTCTACGACAAACCAAACAAGAATAAGCGTGTGAACGAGGTCGAGCTCAACTATATCGAGCAGGACAACGACCTTTCTGAGGTTAAGAGCGAGGCTGCGGAGACGGAAGAAAAGACCATTCCGTTCTTCAAATGCTTCCAGTATCGCCAGACATGGTCGTTCATTATGGGTAAGTTTATGACCGATGGCGTGTGGTGGTTCTTCCTGTTCTGGGCTCCGGCATACTTCTCCGACCAGTACGGCTACGCTTCCGATTCGCCAATGGCAATCGCATTGATTTTCACCCTTTACGCTATTGTTACCATATTGAGTATCGGTGGCGGTTATCTTCCTACATATTTCGTCGACAAGAAAGGCATGAATCCATACGCAGGCCGTATGCGTGCGATGCTCATCTTTGCTTGTTTCCCGATTCTCGCGCTTGTCGCACAGCCTCTCGGAGCTTATTCCGCATGGTGGCCGGCAATCATTATCGGTCTTGTTGGTGCAGGCCATCAGGCTTGGAGTGCCAACCTGTTCTCTACAATCGGCGATATGTTCCCGAAGAGCACCATTGCTTCCATTACCGGTATTGGTGCTATGGCTGGTGGAGTAGGCTCGTTCCTTATCAATAAAGGCTCCGGCGTGCTATTCACATACGCAGAAGAGCAAGGCAAAGCGTTCACATTCTTCGGTTTCGACGGCAAGCCGGCAGGCTATATGATAGTGTTCTGTATTTGCGCCGTGGCTTATCTCATCGGTTGGGTGATAATGAAGACACTCGTTCCGAAGTACAAACCGATTGTTCTCGAAGACTAATATCTAAGTCATTAATATAAAAAGGTGTATCAAAGGAAGGTTGCCAAGTTCGGCTTTACTTTCTTTTGATACACCTTTTTTTATTTCTTTTTCCTGTTTACCGCAATCCTTTGTCGCAGTAATCTCGTATTACATCCGGAGCAATCTTAGCCCAATATCTGGCTTGCGTGTTCTTTCACCTTCACCTCTTTCGGTGTAATGATGCGCTCAATGATGCCTGACTCGTTAATGATAAAGGTTGTGCGGAACGTACCGAAATACTTACGGCCACACATCGACTTCTCACCCCACACGCCGAAAGCCTCGTTCAGCACCTTTTCCGTGTCGGCAATGAGCGGGAAAGGCAGGCTGTTCTTCTCGATAAACTTCTTGTGCGATTTCCCGTCCTGCACACTCACGCCGATGACCTCATAGCCGGCTGCACGCAGTTCGGCGTAGTTGTCGCGCAAGTTGCAAGCCTGATTAGTGCATCCCGGCGTGCTGTCTTTCGGATAGAAGTAAAGCACCACCTTCTTGCCCGCATAATCACTCAGTTTTATTACATTCCCGTTCTCGTCTTGTCCCAGTATCTCGGGCGCTTTGTCTCCAATGTTCATAATCTTATAATGTTTGTTTTGTTATTATTATAATGCTTGTTTGATAATTGCATATAACTCTTTTACTGTCGGCATATCATTTCTCCGGCGATGGCATATTGCCCATCCGTCAATACGGATACAAAAATAAGAAATAAAGGAATATACTCAAAAAGATTCCCGTTTGTTTTTGTCTTTTTTACATAAAAGCCTTACTTTTGTATCTCTAAAAAGATAACGTATGGAGACAAACAAAGAGTTGAACAATGCATGGGACTTCGTTGAGAACACGGGTAAGAGCATTTTCCTTACCGGTAAGGCCGGAACAGGAAAGACAACATTCCTGAAGCGCCTTGCCGCCGAGAGCCGCAAGCGCATGATTGTAGTCGCCCCGACGGGCGTGGCAGCCATAAATGCCGGCGGAGTTACCATCCATTCCTTCTTCCAACTGCCCCTTTCCCCATACGTTCCCAACAGCGTGAGCAAGAACCGATATGACTTCGGCAAGGAGAAACGCAAGATTTTGCGCACCCTTGACATTCTCGTAATCGACGAAATCAGTATGGTGCGCAGCGACTTGCTCGATGCCATCGACTCCGTGCTGCGGCGTTTCCGCGACCACGGACGGCCTTTCGGCGGCGTGCAGCTTCTGATGATAGGCGACCTGCAGCAGCTCACGCCCGTAGTAACGCCCGAAGACGAGCGCATCCTCGCACCGTTCTACGACACTCCTTATTTCTTTGGCAGCCATGCCCTGCAACTCACCGACTATGTTACGATTGAGTTGAAAAAGGTATATCGCCAGCAAGACACGGCTTTCATTGATATCCTGAATCATATCCGCGACGGGAAGCTGCTGCCGCAAGACCTCACAACGCTCAACGGCAGATATATTCCCGGTTTCAGCCCCAAGTCAGAAGATGGCTATATACGCCTCACCACTCACAACAACATCGCCGACAACCACAACCAGAAAGAACTGGAAAAACTCTCTACACAACCGTTTACCTATGCCGCCGAGATACAGGGTACGTTCCCCGAATATTCCTATCCCGCCCCGCAGAGCCTCGAACTAAAGGTCGGCGCACAGGTGATGTTCCTCAAAAACGACCCGTCTCCCGACCACCGCTACTACAATGGGCGCATCGGCCGTATCGTTTATCTCGACGACGACACCATTCGCGTGCTCTGTTCGGGCGACAGTGAGCCGATAGAAGTGATGCCGCAGGACTGGGAAAACGCCAAGTACGTGCTCAACGAGAAGACAAAGGAGATAGAAACCGACATACAAGGCGTGTTCAGGCAGTTTCCCCTGCGTCTTGCCTGGGCCATCACGATTCATAAGAGTCAGGGCCTGACGTTCGACCGCGCCATCATTGACGCCCAACTCTCGTTCGCTTCCGGTCAGGTATATGTCGCTCTGAGCCGCTGCAAGAGCCTTTCCGGCCTCGTCCTCTCGTCGCCTATCCACGAAAGGAACATCATCTGCGACCCGCGCGTAACCTCATATATCAGTAATCAGGAGGAAATCACTGCCCAAAGCGTGTCCGTGCTGCCCCGACTGAAAGAGGAATACTATCGTTTCCTGCTCATCGAGCTGTTCGATTTCTCCGACATAGCCAACAGCGAGGAGGCTCTTTGCCGCGTGATGATAGAGTTTTTCAGCAAGAACAGTCCGCTCCTCGTAACAGCCCATAAGGAGGCGATGGCCGAGATTGGCACGAAAGTCGTGGATGTTGCCGCGAAGTGGACCACCGTAATATCGCGCATGGTACACGACAGTCTGCTGGCCGATGATTTTCAGGAACGCATACGCCGCAGCGCCGACTATTTCCACGATGCCATATCGGCCGTCTTAGACCCGGTTCTTTCCAAGACCGCCGGCATGAAAGTAACGAGCAAGGAGGCCGCGCGCCGTCTCGAAACCACGTTTGTGGAGCTTCGCCAGATTTATATTGCCAAGAAGTTATTGCTTCGGGATATTGCCGATGACGGTTTCAGTGTTACGAAATATCTCAACTCCAAGCAGTTGGCAATACTCGATTCCTTCGGCGACAGCTCACGGAAAAGCAAAAGCGCGCGCAAGACCAAGAAAGAGTCGGCATCGAAGAAGCCGAAAGAGCCGAAGGAGTCCACATTCGACATCACCCTGCGCTTGTATCGTGAGGGTAAGAACATTGCTGCCATAGTCTCGGAGCGGGGACTTTCCTCCCAAACCGTCATCAAGCATCTTGCCCGTTTCGTCGAGTCGGGCGACCTCCCCGTGACCGATTTCATCACGTCTGATACCCAGGCCATCGTGAATGAGGCGATAGAGAGTGCGGGCAGCGATGCCACATTGTCGACAATCAAGGAACTTTGTCCGTCGAAGATTACATATGGCGACATCTATTTTGTGATTGCCGAGAGGGCAAGAAAGGGGCTTACCCAATAAATATAGTGGAAGTCTTTTATTAGATATTATGTCGCCCTTTGCACACACTTTACGCCATGCTCAGAGTATTTAAGGCCGGATTACTCCGGTACTGAAGCCAAAATACTTGAGTAATCAGGCCGGAATTACTCGAGTACTGCGCCCAAATTACTCGAGTACTGCGCCCAAATTACTAAAGTATTGTGCCATAGTACTATGCTGTTCGACCGAAATAGGTTGTCCCCTGTATTTATCGGATGAGCCACGATTAGATATGAATGGGACCCTGAAACGGCTGTAAACGTCCGGTCAAAAGCCTATAAAAACTATGAATTTTGGTTGTGAAAACGCAACGAATGTTGTGGAATGTTAGGGCTGAGTAGGTTTTGAGGCAAATTATTTGCGGTATATCTGATTTTTCGTAAGTTTGGAATAATTTCTTTATCCCTTTATAATAAGGACTTTGGGTAGATTGCCTGATTTTGAGGTAATGAGTTGCCAACCGTTCTTGTTGCTGTATTCTGCTTTGATATGCTTTCTTGGCATCTCGTCTATATCACAAAGATAATACATTTCTTTTAAAAATAAAATGCAGAAGAGAATTTTTTTCTGCATTTTATTTAACGGTAAGTAACTATTCAGCATTATGTTCTTCTTTAAGAGAGAATTCCCTTTCGTCAGTTTCTAATATCTCAATAGTTCTATCAACATAAATTCTTGGATATCCTGAAACCCTTTCTGCAATATCTTCAATCCATTTTTTACATTGAGATGTAATATTTTCTGGGGAAAGCTGCTGATTTATCAAATTCCAACATAAATGATAGTGTGCTGTTCGTCCCCTTTCTATATATATTGGAGTATTTGTATATGGGTTATTGGAATTTTGGTACTTTTTTATTGTTTTCTCTGCGGTATTATGCACAACTATCCCATAATATTTTAGTTCCTCATGCAGCAAATAAGCGTCAACTAATGGCTTGCCAAAATATAATTCATTTTCTTTGTCATATGAGAAAATTCCTTGAGCAATGACTCCCTTAATAGGTAGCTGCATACTCATTGCAACGTGCATCAAGCAAATTGCTGCTTTGGATAGTAAATTAAACTTTTTTTCATCACTACCATTTACAGCAATAAGAATCGAATCCGAAAATTGCACAAACTGCAGGTGTCCACCTGCTTTTAATGGACTTGTCCGTTTTACCCATTTTTCATGAAAATCAATCAACTCTTTTTTTAGTTCCTCATGAGGTTTACCTAATACTCTGTTCTTAAACCCCATAAAATCAGCATATAAAATTAACCGTTCAGAATCCGTTGACCACTTGGGGGTATAAGGATGGTGTTTCTTTATGGTAAGTTGTTTTGGCGCATTCATGATATTATTCTATTGAAAAATCAGTATAATCTAGTAATGCGCACTGTCCTTCAACGTTAAAGTGTGCAGGTTTGTAATTATAAGAATCTTTCAACCTGTCATTTAATATAGGCTTCTGCGCAAAAATTAATGCATTCTCTATAATATCTAAATCTTGTTTGTCCACTTCTGCATAAGAGTAGCAAATTTGTTCACCTTCCTTTGCTGCATCAATGAACATTTGACGCTTATCATGTTTAGATATTCGCTCTTGTATATTTTGAGCTTGACCTATATAAAGGAGTTCTTTTAAACTAACTGTTTGTTTTTCTTGATTAAAAGTGCAGCGATAAACAATATAAATGCCACTATATGTAGGTAATCCAGCTTTGTTGCAGTCTCGCCTATATCCTCGAAATAAAATATTATATTTTTCCATAAAACGAACTTTAAACGTTATTTCGGTTACAAAGATAACTATTTATGTTGACATATAGAGTATTACAGCGTACAAATAAATAGGGAGAGCTGTTATTCTCTCCCTATTTTAAAGCGTCAAGTTCTTATCTGCTCGAATAGTGTGAACTATGAGAGCGATGAGAACTGTGTGAACTATGCGAGCTATGGCTGCTATGAGAACTGTGGCTGGCGAGTAGCTTAAACTCGGCAGAGGACTGTTCCAACACCAATGATTGTTCCTGCTGCTGTTCGATTTGAGTGTCGCTGTTGGTTACCTTAGCGACAATCTTCTCACTAACAGAGGAGCAATAGCTTGCACCTGCAAGGATTGCAGAGACCGCAAAGAACAAGAGTTTCTTCATTGATACCTCCTTTTTTAAATTAAACATTCAGTTACCTAACACGATATATCGGATGATATATGTTCTATTTTCTTGATGTGCGTACTATGAGCCTGTCTATTTGACTCAAAGAATCCCGCACATTGCCCTTTCAACACACAGCCATCGCATTCGGGGATATATATGTCTTTCCAATCCGAAATAGATTGCTGAGCATAGCAACGAATATCTTCGGGTAATACACATAATTGCGCATTATAAATATAGGGTTTCATTCCTCTATCTGCAAGCAGTAAAACCGCTTCACGCAATTCCCTATTGTAATCATACGGGTCTATCCATAGTTCTTCAAAATTTTCTTTCGCCAAGCCAGTTGTTTCCATTTGCATAAAAGCGACTTGGACGACAAAAGGGAAATTGTGATAGATGAAATCGGCAAACTGTGGTAATCGCTTGTAAGTCTGTTTATGAACGACTATACGAAGTCCTATACGCTGATGAAATAGCGCAAGATTATACAAACCTTGTACTGTTTTATAAAATGTCTTAGCCCCTACTATTCGGTTGTGTTCTTCTGCAATATCCGAGAACAACGGTATGTCTATTTGTAAATCCTGATGCCGACATTTTGCCAATTTCATGGCATATTCCTTCTCTGCGAATTTTACTCCATTAGAAAGAATACTGATAGCTGTTTTGGGTAATTCTTTTTTAATCTGATTTATCAACGTAAAGAGATTATCACCAATGAGCGTAGGTTCTCCTCCTGTTATACCAATCTCTTGTGTATTATTATCCATTAAAGAGATAAGCCTAAGATTGAATGGCGTTTTATCTTTCTCTTGTAAGATAGGAGGTTGTGGGCACATGATGCAACGATGGTTACAGCGTTCAGTTGCCATCAACGCATTGTGGTGGGAGTTAATTTCATAAACAAATATGATTTCTCCTTGTTTATTAACAACAACTATATCCCCTTCGTGAAAATCGCTAATGTTATCCACTATACAGTAAGGTTTTACTTTGCTTGCGAAAGTTGCACACGCTGTGATAGTAGCCAAATAACCGAATGCGGGCTTATTCGTATCATTACAAACCAATATATTGTTGGAACGCCCAAACAAATTACCTTTACCAAAGGTAATGCGCCCTACTATGTCGTCTTCCATGTTATATGAAGTCCCTTGAATTTGTTTCATAACACAATCAATTTAACCAAGACCAAAATATTCCGTTTATCTCTGGGTCATGTTTTTGTAATAACTCAAACAGATAGTGTATGATAGCTTTTGTTTTCTTACACATCTCGTTTGTCGGCCTAAAACCTATCATATCGCCTTGCTCAGACATATTACGAACGGGGTCAGCACCGCAATAGGGTTGGAATACACATTCAGCGCAAACAGGTAAACATTCATTGCAAGCGGAGTCAATGATATGATGAAGCAATTCGCCATTGAACATTTCTTGATAGCTGTCCTCGTTTACGTTACCCAATCGGAAATAGTAATTTTTAAAACGCGCCATCATACGAGCTTCGTCTGATACATATACATTACCGTCATAATCATAGATTGCTCCTGCAATACCTACTCCGGCAGGTGACTGCAAATCAACGAAACCTGTAGCAAACGGTGTCAGCATACGTTTCAGCAATAACGCAGCAAAACCTTCCACAAAGAAAGTTCCTTGTTTGTTCAATTCAATGATATAATCCAAGCCTTCTTTATAGTTAGCGATGAACTCCTCTACCGGATAGGCAATTTTTTCCTTATATTGTTTGGCAAAACCATAAGGGTTAAGCGAGCGTAAGAAGATATTGTTAAATCCCAAACGTATGTATTCATCGATAATATCCTTGAAACGACCTAAGCTATGTTTAGAAGTGGTCATAAGAGCCGAAACACAATCGCTGTCACCCCATATCTGCCGTATCATAGCAAGATTCTTTTCAAAAATAGCATGATGGTCTAATTCTCGATTTTGCAGTGGACGATTCATGTCGTGCAAATCTTTGGGTCCATCCAAGGAAGTGGAAATCATACATTTGTGTTTTTTCAGATATTTCACCATATCTTCGTTGAGTAACGTAAGATTGGTGCAAATGACGAAATCCAGCTCCCGTTTCTTAAACAGGTTTTGCCACTCGGCTTCTTCGATGATATATTTCACCATGTCAAAATCCGTAGAAGGGTCACCTCCTTGAAACTCTATCTTAATAAAAGGCGATGGCGACTGGAATATGGTTTTTACCACATTCTTTGCCGTCTTCTTCGTCATATCTGCAGAATGATCGTCTATGTTCTTACGGGCAACTTGACAATAGATGCAACTGGAATTGCAACGCAGCGTAGGCACAATCATATGCAGTGAGGTGAAATCACGCAGAATGCTTTTCTTGGTACGGAACTTAGTGGCAAGCATCTGTACTACATCTTCTATCTTATCCGTTGTAGCAATCTGTTTAGAGGCAAGGTCGTAGAACAACTCACTATGTTCATCCAATTCACCGTCAACAAAGTGTTGGAAATCCTCGTTTGATAAGAAGATGTATTCTCCTACTTCATTTGTAAGGAGATATTTATTATCATCGAATCGTTCAAAGCGAAACGGTAGTAATTGATAAGCCATAATTCGTCATTTTGTTACAGGTTTGAATGCTTCTTGAACTATCATATCACGAATGTGCCCAAACTGCGCATTTGTATTATAGCGAATCTGTTGGTCTATCAGTTCATTGCAAAATAGCTTAGGAATATCTTCCGTTACCTTGCTATTGTCCTTTGATTCAAAGCAAACATTTACAATTATTTGGTTGCAAACATCTGTTTGCTGGTGGATATAAAACAGATGGGAAAACTTATAGATAGCCGCTGTTATGACTTCTTTGGCATACAAGCTCGTATCTACTGAAACTTGGAACTTATCTGCTGTAAGTTTTACAATAGGAATTTTTATCTCTGCCATAATCGTACATGTGTCTTTGGCAGCCCCTCAAAGACCCTCTATTGATGCACGAAGCGTGAACTGCAATGCAACTATGTCTTTAATGGAGGTCCTGAGAAAACCTTTACGAACAGATATAGTAATAGCAGCCCACGCTATAGCGTGAGAACCACTATGCTATCCTTGTTCGTAATTAGAAATTTCTCAGGTTTCCATTAACAAGATAAGCATAACGCTTCTTTCTTTTCTAATATGTTTTGGAAAGAGTTACCTCAATCCGAATGCAAAAATACAAAATATCCATGATATAACACTTATAAAGTGCCAAATATCACGGTTTTCACACCGATTTATAGCTTAAATCGACTTTGCCGAACATTGAAACCTTGTTTTAACTTCTCAAACTGCTCCCTGAACCATTCCCCGATAGGTCGCAAGTCAATCGTAAGGATAAGCCTTCCATTGTCAGAGAACACTTTGGCTTTGACCTCTTTTGCCATGAATTTCCGTTTGTGTTCTTCCGAATATAGTTCACCGCTGTAATCAACAGGTTTACCTGTAAGCAAGGTCGCTGTCTGCTCATTGCTGAAACCTACGGAAAGGCAAAACCTTTCGAGATTGAGCATACCCTTTATTTGCGGAAACCATTTCAAGGTCTTGTTCAACAAGGTTGTAAGCCTTGATACCTCTTTCTTATGTTCAGTATCTTTTGTCTGTATCTCCTTGATGTGCTTCTGCTGTATCTCCAACATTTGGCGGCTGTGTTCTGTCTGTATGGTCTGTATCTTGGCTTGTAGCGTTTCAATGGTTTCCTCGTGGGTGGCAACTGCCTGATGCAATGCGGAATTCTCCCTCTCCAAAGTCTTGACTTTGTTACTTCCGAAAAGAGAACCGACACTTTCCGCTATGTTGGTGGCTGCGGTCGTGGCTGCACCTTTCAGCTTCTCGGTCTGAACTTCTTTCTTGGCTTGCCTGAGTTCTTCCTGTGCCGTTTTCTTGCGGTCTTGGAGTTGCCCTATGGCTGTTCGTAACCGCTCCGTCTGCTGCATCAGGTCACGGTAATACTGCCGTGTGGAGATATGCTTCGCTTCCGAGCCGTCAATGCCATGCTGCAACCCGTAACTGCTCATGGCTTGGGCGTAGGTGTCCTGATAGGATTTGAGTTTGGCACGTGTCATAATCTCATCGGCACACAGTCGGGCTGTATCTGTCGGCTTCTTACGGTATCGCTTCTTTACCTGTTCCTCCTTCTTCTTGCGCTTGCGCTCTCCCTTGACTATTGGTACAAGGGTGGCGTGTATGTGCGGTGTCTGCTCGTCCATGTGCAGGACTGCCGACACGATATTCTCCCTGCCGAATGTATCGGCAAGGTATTTCAGATTGTCGCTGCACCACTCGTCAAGTCTGCCCTCGTTGGTGATGCGTACCATATCCTCGTGTGTTCCCGTAAGCAGGACACGGATTGCCCTTACTTGGTTGTTGCCGATTTTGCGTGTCAGTCCTGCGGTGTCCAATCGGTGCTGTATGGCTTGTGTCCTGTTCTCCATTCCGTCAGGGAACCTTATCAGCTCCCGATTGAGATGCGTCCTGCTCTCATTGGCATTCTTCGGTTTGATGGTGCGCTCTATGTGTGCTGACATAGCGGCATCCGTTCCGCTTGTCTTTTCCATGTGTAATACTGCGTAGCCCATATAATAATCCTTTCTTTTTAGTTTGCAAAACAATGGTTGATGGTTTACTCCTGTACGGCTTTTGCCGTTGGCTTCGGAGTGTCCAGAGAGGTGCAACCTCTTTGGCTTATTGGGGGATTTTCAGCGTTGCTTGCAATGCGGCTCGGAAAATTCCCTAATAAGCTATGGTATTTTCCGTTGGCAAATATCCGTGTCGCAGCAAGCATCCTCTCTCTACATCTTCAGCCCTCGCTTTTTCGGTGGCTGCATCATCCGCCTTGCGGATTGGACTTGCTTCTCCTGCTTTATCGGCTCTGCCGATTGGGACAAGGGCTTGCCGCACAGGTAATCGTTCAGGTCTTTGTACCCGTTGTAGTTTTGAGAGAAGTCCCTGATACGTCCGGTAAACTCTCCTGCCAGTTCCCAATACGCTTTCCGCCCTGCCTCGTCATTGTCGAGCAGACAGTGTATGCGCTCATACCCGTGTAGCACGTCTATGGCTTTGGATACATTAGAAACGGAATTGAGAATAACGTAATCCTGCCTGTCAAGGTTGGGCATGGTCGGGCAGTTCTTCATCCGTAAGGTGAGGAATGAAAGATAATCCGTCACACCCTCGAACACGAGGCATTTCTCTCTCGGTTCTCCCGACTGTCTGATATGGCTGATGTCCTTCGGGGCGATGCAACCCTTGAAGAAACGGTTGCGTACTTCATAGCCTCCTGCCACATTCGGGAACCCGATGGCGAAATAGGGCTTGCCATTATGGACGAAGTGCAGTTCCTTACATTCAGCTTGCGCCAATGCGGTGTTTATCCCACGTTCCTGCAAGTAGCGGAGCAATGCAGGGTGAGTGAGTTCTCCCACCTCCAAATGTTGGAAACTGGGTTCGGATACCTGCTGACGAAAAGAGAAAGACACGGGACGGACATGCGGCGTTTGCTCCGCTATCTTACCAAGCAGGTAAGGCACATAGTCCGAACCGTAAAGTTCCTGTGCCAATGCGATAATATTACCACCCTTGCCTGTTCCGAAATCGTACCATTGATTGAGTTCGGTGTTTACCTTGAACGAGGCTTCCGCTTCCTCCCTGAACGGTGATTTGTACCAAAGGCTTTTGCCCTGCTGCTTGACGGGGCTGTAGCCCAGACTTTGCAGATAGTCTGCCAGTCTGATTGTTTTTGCTTCTTGAATGTTCATAATGTATATTCCTACGGATTTGATGATGGTTGATAAAGCGATGATTTGATGAATGGGATAATATTATTGTTGTATATCAACATGATAGCCTCTCATCATATTTTCATCAAAACATTCACCGAAAGAGAAAGAATATTGATGGTTTCTTTCTCTTTTCATCAGCAAAATATCTTTGGCGAAAGATTGATGAGAAAGTAGCAGTCTGTATTCCAATACTTTTATATACTTATTCATCATTTCATCAAAATAATCATAGTGCTTCTAAAAAAGCTCTTGTCACGGTGTAATACCTTCCTGTCCTGCGAAGTGGGGAATAACGGCATTCCCGATTATAGTCCACTTGGTAGGTGGTATATGTAAGGGTGTTGTGTGCAGGCGTGAGCTTCCAACACTCCTGTAATACTTTCCTCACTTGGTACTTCTCCGCTTTGACATACGAGTTTGCCAACAACGTGAGAATGTCGTTGCTGCAAAAAGAGAAAGTGTCGATACCCGTGCTTGCCATGATGTCAAGTACAAGTTCGCACATCTCTATCTCCAATCGGTTGCGGTTGCTGCGGATAATCTTCCGCAAGGCTTCGGTATGCAGCAATGACGAGGCAAACCACATACGGCTTTCTTTTTCGGTGTAGAGTTGCCTGTGCTGCAAATGGTAGAGGAAAGCAGGAATTTCCGCTTTCAGCTTTTGTAGGAAGTCGGTATCATCGGACTGCAAACGGTCTATCTTCCGTACCCAGTAGCGTGTTTCCCCTGCGTCTATGATGACGGGCAGATACTCGTTGTTGGAACACAGCACGAACTTGGCGAAGAACGCTATCTCGTCACGGTCTTTGCCTTTGGCTTCCACCTTGTAGGATAATGTGGTACTGAGGTTCTTCAACCGCTCGCTGTCCTCCCTGCGGCTTAGCAACACTTCATCCACCACAATAAGGAGCTTCCCTGCCCAATCGGAATTGAACTGGCTGCGGAAGTCCTCGTTGGTGTTGAATGTCACGTTGTTCTGAAAAAGAGCTTTCAGAAAGTTCAGAAACGTGCTTTTGCCAGTGTTGCGTTCTTCCGATACCAACAACAGGATAGGCAGTTTTTGGATGGGTTGCAGGTATAGCAGTTGCAGATAGTCCATCCCCAACTCGTATTGCTCCCCGAAGATGTGCTCCACCAACGAACGGATAGAGGGAAAATCACCCTCCATTGGTTTGTGATCTATCGGTTCGTAGAGGTTCAGGAACTTGTCCACCACAGGACGGTAATTCACATGGTCGGGAACTGTGCAGAAACCGTCATACTTCGGTACGGTGGCTAGATAATGCTTACCATAGTCCTGCCGCAATGTTTCGTTATTCCACCCGATGCGTTTCTTCACGTAGCCGCCGTTCAGTCGGGGCTGATTCACTAACTTGTAAAGGGTCGTACCCACTCGGATAAACTCCTCCTTGCTGATGTCTAATTTACTCATTGTTCATACGCTTAAATAATTGATAAATAGTTGTGTGCAAAGTTAGAGTGAGCCGTTTAAAACCTTGATACGCAAATCACGGAAGAATGGCGCAAAAAACACACGGAATGAAAAACTTGCAGTCAGTCGAGAGCATAGCAATAAAAAATCCCGAAGAAACAACCGTTATAGAGGGGTGCTTCTTCGGGATTACCACATTCCTGTGAATGAATGGCAATACGCCTACCCAATTATGTATATGGATACATTTTCGGCAATGGGAATACGCATCGGTTTCATTACTTCATGTCATTATATCAATACACTTTACGCTTGATATTTAGACGCTTTCATTCCATTACCCAGCGAAAAGAAGATGTTTGTTTTCTCTTTTCGCAAGTACAGCCTTTCAAGTATGGCATTGCGTACTCGTTCTGCTCCGTATGAGTGGATGCGGAAAGCGAGAGCGACAACCATTTCAAGACTGTAAACATCCATACCGATTTTGCCCGATAAGCGGATATACCGTTGCACTTCATGCTCTTTCAGTATTCCGCTTTTATATACTGCTTTAATTGCGGCACGGACGGATGGAGCAATAATACCGAACAGGCTGACAAGTTCCGCTTCACTCATCCATACCGTTTCACTCGGTACAGTTATCGTACCGTGATCTGTGATTTCGATGATATTCCTTTTCATTGTCCTGCCATTGATACGTTGTTAAACGATTGGTTCAGCCTGTTACCGAGCATAGTAAGGTCGTTATCCAACTTCTGCGTTGTGATTTTTGCGTAGATTTGGGTCGTGACTATGTTTGTGTGACCCAAAACACGGCTCACGCTCTCAATCGGCATACCCTTACTCAAAGCCAACGTCGCAAAGCCATGGCGCGCACAATGAAACGAGATGTCCTTTGTTATCCCGCACTCTTTCATCACCTTTTTCAGAGGTTTGCAGATAGACCAGTAGTTGAGATTGGGGAAAACGAGGTTGTCCACCTGCAAGGGACGGTAACGCTCTATTATCTGCAAGGGTATATCCAGCAGTTTCACTTGGAACGGTACTTTCGTCTTGTGCCGTTTCGATAATATCCACTTCTCACCGTTCACTTCCACGATATTGTCATAGGTCAGTTCCTTGATATCCACGAAAGAGAGGGCTGTGAAGCTGGCGAAAACGAAAATATCACGGATATAGGACAGCTTGGCATCCCCGAACTCGTGCGTCATCAACGCTTTCAGTTCGTCTTCCGTCAGGTATTCACGCTCCTTTACATTCGGGCTGATGTGGAACTGGGCAAATGGGTTTCTTGGCATCAGTCCGTTGAAGTGCGCACGCATGACAACTCCTTTCAACCACATGCACTTTTCCCATATCGTCCCGTTGTGCAGTCCCGCTTCCGTAGAGAGGTAGGCTGCGAACTCCTTGATGAAGTCGGGCGTAATCTCCAACATGGACATATCCGTCCGTCTGTAGAAAGACTTGATGAACGCTGCCACATGGTTTCTTGCCCTCACTCGTGAATGGTAAGTTGCCATTACCCTGTCCTTGCCGACACGCTTCTTGAACACCTCGTTCTCACGGTCGAATGCTTTGAGTAGAGTCTCGTACTCGCTGCCGATACCCTGATAGGCATTGCGAACCATTTCCGCAGTTACGAACGCCTCACGGTCGGATATGCGCTGGTAGTGCTTGATGATTTGCGCCTTGATGTTGTCCAATGCCAAATTGATGTCCCGTGCCTCCTTGCTCTTGCCTTTGACTCGGTTGCCCTTGATGTCCCAAAGCGTCTTCGGGACACTCTGCTTGCAACTGAATTGCGCCACAGTCCCGTTGATTGTCACTCGTCCCATGATGGGGACAATACCGTTTTTCTCCTTGCTGCCGTTCACGTAGAACAACACTTTGAATGTACTTCTTGCCATACTCGTTTTTTTTGTTTGCAAAGTTATTATTCAACGAGTTAGACCTTGATAAGCAAATCGGCGCAGAACGGCGCAATCATTGCAGGGAGCGTTAAAAATGCGTCTCACTTCGGGTAACGATTTGAAAACCGTTCTGCTTCATAGAACTGCTTTCCTTTGCGTTTCCCGTTTTTTGTGGTTGGCTTCATTTGGCACTGTAAACGCTTTAATGATAGTCATTTCAGTGACATTTCAACCTCTTTTAGCGGTTATTCCAAAGATTTTTTGTAACTTTGCCATAATTGTACGGAAAATAAAATATTAGGATATGAAAAAGAATCTGATTTTAATGATTTTGGCACTCATGCCATTCCGCTTGTTTGCCCAAAGCTACGACGCATTGTGGAAACAGGTGGACGAGGCGGGCAAGAAAGACTTGCCGAAAACGCAGATTGCCACACTGAAAAAGATTGCAGCAAAGGCCGAAACCGACAGAAACTACGGCCAGTTGCTGTCATCCGAGCTGATGGCGGCGGGATTACAAACTGCCATTTCGCCAGACTCGGCGGATGTGGAGATAGCCCGCATAGAGGCAAAGGCTGAGAAGGCTGAGGCTAAAGACCCCGTCCTTGCGGCTGTTTATGATGCCGTGCTTGTCCGCATATATAGCGACAGAAGTACGCATGGCGGAAACTGCGATGCCAAAAGATTTGAATATACCAAGAAGGCGATGGCCAATCCCGACCTGCTCGCGCAGCACAAGGCGGCGGAATATCCCCCGCTGATTTCCAAGAGCGAGGACAGCAGAATCTTCAACGACGACCTGCTGCACGTCATCGGTATGTCAGTAGGCAACTATACGGGCCTGCACGACTATTATAATAAGGTGGGCAACCGTCCGGCGGCGTGCATTGCGGCATCTATGATGAACCAAAATGTGGCGCAACTCGACTCGCTTATCAATGTGTTTGGCGACCTGCCCGAGGCCGGCGAACTTGCGCGCAAACGCTATCAGGCTATGCGCCATGACTCAACAGCTGAGCAAACGATAAAGTATATAGACTATGCTGTGGGCAAATGGGCTAACTGGAAGACCATAGCCGAACTGCGCAATGAGCGCAAACGACTGACTAATCCATCATTTAGGGCAGACTTCCTGTATAAAGCGAATATACCGGGGCGGACGTGTAAGGTGGATCTGATGCGCATCCGCAACATCCGTGAACTCACGATGAGGGTGAGTCTGCTCAATGCCACGGCCGAAATGGAAGCCGTGAGGAACAAGAAATACGACAAGTTGGCGGCGCTGATAAAGACAAAGGATGTCTTTGTGAGGACGCTCAGATATGCTAATGAGAAAGCATACGAGCAGCACTCGGACAGCATTATCATGGACGGGCTGCCCGTGGGAATATATCTCGCGGAGTTCTACGCCGACGGAAAGCCGTTGGAGAAGTCGAAGACCGTGTTTTATGTAACCAATCTTCATGTGATGGCTTTGGCTCTGCCCAATGACAAGGTGCGCTATGTGGTAGTAAATGCGACGACCGGCCGGCCTGTTCCGGGAGCTACAATAAAATCTGTTGTGAAGAGAAACGGAGCGAAAACAAGCCTGTACACAACCGATAAGAACGGTGAAGTGCTGATAACTCAGGGACTTCACAATTCTGATAATTATAAATATGTATATACCGCGACCGACAAATCGTGTCCCGAAATAAGCCTGTGGGCGTCTTACTTCTCCTCGAATAGCAAGGAAGACCGCAATGTCGTGAACGTATATACCGACCGAAGCATCTACCGTCCGGGGCAGAACGTACACGCGGCGGTGGTTCTCTACAAGCAGACGAGCAATGTTGAGACCTCGGTCTTGGCAAACAAGGAAGTGAAAATCACCCTGCGCGATGCCAATTACGAAAGCGTTGAGGAGAAGACCGTAACCACCGACAACTACGGAACGGCACACGCCGATTTCACGATACCGCAGGGCGGACTCACCGGCAACTTCTCCATTCTGGCCGAATGTGGCACTTCGGGTGCTGCAACGATAAAGGTCGAGGAGTATAAACGCCCGACATTCAAGATTGAGTTCCCCGAATACAAGGAGAAATACGCCGCCGAAGACACAGTAACCGTGAAGGGCTACGCGAAGACCTACGCCGGAATGCCCGTGCAGGGAGCGAAGGTGGAATACCGTGTGAGCCGTCGCCGCGCTTTCTGGTGCTGGTGGAATCAGGACGATTTGAATGATGACGACCTCTATGAGGATGAGGCTGTTACCGACGAGAGCGGTGCGTTCGAGATGAGGATGCCTTTGGATATGCCCGATGCGGATGATTACGAAGACGGCATAGTGCCACGCCGTGGAGTGTTCTTCAACTTCATTGCCGAGGCAAAGGTTACGGATATGGGCGGCGAGACACACAGCGGAAACTTTAGTCTGCCTCTCGGCACAAAGACGACATCGTTGTCTTGCGACTTGCCCGACAAGATTTTGGCCGACAGTCTGAAGCAGATAACGTTCAACTACACCAATGCGGCGGGCAAGCCGATAGACGGCAATGTTACGTTTACGCTTGGCGGTAAGGAATATAAGGACAAGCCGGCGAACTCTCCGATAGCTGTCAGAGGATTGAACTCGGGCAATTATCGCCTGTTTGCAGTGTGCGGCAACGACACAGTAGAGCAGAATGTGGTGCTGTTCTCTCTGAAAGACAAGCGGCCGGTGGTGGAGACCGATGACTGGTTCTATGTGAGTGCCGAGCAATTCCCGTCAGATGGTGGCCCGGTATATTTGCAGATAGGTTCGTCCAAGCCCGGCCAGCACATAGTATATAATGTGTTCTCGGGCAAGAAGATGCTCGAAAGCGGTGTCATCGACCAGAGCAACGCACTTCATAACCGCGAGTTCACGTACAAGGACGAGTACGGCGACGGAATATGGATTACCTACGCGTGGGTGAAGAACGGCATCATGTATAGCCACAACGCCTCTATCAAGAAGCCGTTGCCCGACAAACGCCTGCTCATGGAGTGGAAAACGTTCCGCGACCGCCTCGCTCCCGGACAGCAGGAGGAGTGGACTTTGCAGATAAAACGCCCCGACGGAAAGGCTGCCGACGCACTGCTCATAGCCTCGATGTATGACAAGTCGCTCGACCAGATATATCCGCACAACTGGAATATCAACTTGGGACTTTACCGCAGTGTGCCTTATACGACTTGGCTTGATAACTTCTTGGGCAGCACAGGCGTATATTACAGTATGCCATACAAGAACGAAAAGGAGATGCGGTTGGCTTTTGATAAGTTGAATACAAAGTATTTCAGTTTGTTGGGAGTTACGGATACCAGACTGCTTAATTATTTATATGGCTCTGTTCAGGGGGTGCAAGTGCGCAATTCAAAAAGCATACGTGTCAGAGGATATGCTGCGAAGTCTGATATGGCCGCTCCGATGGCTAAAGAGATGGCTATGGATGAGAGCCTCGCCCTTAACGAAACAGTTGTTGTTGGCTATGGCATTGCAAAGAAAGAAGCGAAGACCGGAAGCGTTTCTGTAACTGAGGGTGGAGGAGAAATGCCTGGAGAAGAGAATGAAGTGTTCGGTGATGTGCAGATGCGCGAGAACCTTAATGAGACTGCTTTCTTCTATCCGAACCTCATAACTGATGCAGACGGCAACGTAAACATCAAATTCCAACTGCCCGAAAGCGTAACCACATGGAAGTTTATGGGCTACGCCCACGACCGCAGCATGAACTACGGACTCGTCAACGGTGAGGCAGTGGCGCGCAAGACAGTGATGGTTCAGCCTAATATGCCGCGCTTTGTGCGTGTGGGCGACAAGGCCACATTGTCTGCCCGCATCTTCAATTCATCGGAAAATGCGGTAAGCGGAAAGGCGAGAATAGAACTTGTAGACCCTGAAACGGATGCTGTGGTTTATGCGGACACGCAGGATTACACCATCAGCGCAAACGGAACATCGAATGTCTCGTTCGCTCTCGATATGCCGGTTGTGCTCGGAAGCGCATCGCATTCAACATTAAACTCTCAATATTCACCCCTTTTCATTTGCCGTGTGATGGTGTCGGGCAATGGATATAGCGATGGCGAGCAGCATTATCTGCCTGTGTTGACCGACAAAGAGATGGTAACTAACACCGTTCCGTTCACGCAGAACGGAGTCGGAGTGAAGGAGATTGACCTTAGTTCTCTTGTGAAAAGAGGAGAGGGGAGAGAGGAGAGAGGAGAGAGAAATGCTTCTCAGACATCAGATGTCAAACTGACGGTGGAATATACCAATAACCCCGCATGGCTGATGATACAGGCTCTGCCGTTCGTTGGCAATGCAAACGAGACGAATGCGATAAGTCTTGTGAGTGCGTTCTACGCCAACAGCCTCGCCAATAATATGCTGAACAGTTCGCCAAAGATAAAGAATGTATTTGAGCAGTGGGCTGCGGAGAAGGGCGACGAGACCTCACTGATGAGCAATCTGCAGAAAGACCAGAGCCTGAAAGAACTCCTGCTGAACGAGACTCCGTGGGTGGCAGACGCCAAGAACGAAGCCGAACAGAAGCAGGCCATCGCCCGTTTCTTCAATGAAAAGAATATAAACGATAATATCTCGACCACCCTCGCATGGCTGACAAAGCTCCAGAACGCAGACGGCTCATGGAGTTGGTGGAGTGGAATGGACGGAAGTCCGTGGATGACTGTAACGGTATGCAAGACCCTTGCGCGTCTGAACAAGCTGATTGGTAATAGTGCAGACACTGATAAACTGTTGGATAAGGGTATGGAATACCTTGTCAAGGAAATAAAAGAGGAGGTTACGGAACTGAAAAAGGCTGAGAAGAAGGGTGCAAAGAACCTGATTCCGAGTGAGTTGGCATTGAACTACCTCTATGTTCGCTCTATCACTGGCGGCAAATATGCAGGAAGTGGTGCGCAGGATGTGGCTTATTTAGTGAAGCTCTTGGCTCAGAATACATCGAAACTGACGATATACGGTAAGGCAAACTCTGCCATAATCCTTGCCAAGAACGGCTATGCGACAAAGGCGAAGACCTTCCTCCAGAGCATGAAGGAGTATTCCGTATATACAGAGGAGATGGGCCGCTACTTCGATACGCCGAAGGCTTACTACTCATGGTTCGATTATCGCATTCCTACGGAAGTGGCTGCGATAGAGGCTTTGCAGATGCTGGCACCGCAAGACACCAAGACCGTGGAGGAGATGCAGCGCTGGTTGTTGCAGGAGAAGCGCACTCAGGCGTGGGACACTCCCGTTAATTCCGTAGATGCAGTGTATGCTTTCTTATGCGGACAAGGTTCTGACGGCGGCAATCTGTTCGGCGACAAGCTCGCCACAAAGGAACAGACGGTGCTGAAGATTGACGGGAAACCGTTGGAACTGCCGCAGGCTACCGCCGGAATGGGATATGTGAAGACTACCGTTCAGGTTGACGACGCGAAGACATTCACGGCAGAGAAGACTTCAACGGGCACAAGCTGGGGAACTGTCTACGCACAGTTCTTGCAGTCGGCTGCTGATATTGACGACGCCGCATCGGGCATTAAGGTGCAGCGCGAATTGTTTGTAGAGATGAGCAAGAAGGACGAAAAGAAGCGCAAGACGGATCAAGGCGATGTCGTTTCGCTGAAAGTGGGCGACAAGGTGAAAGTGGTGATAACCATAACCGCCGACCGCGACTACGACTTCGTGCAGATAACGGACAAGCGTGCGGCCTGTCTGGAACCCGCAACGCAACTCAGCGGTTATCGCTACGGCTACTATTGCGCTCCGAAAGACAATGTTACGAACTATTATTTCGACCGTATGGCGAAGGGTAAGCACGTGATTGAGACCGAATACTATGTAGACAGAGCCGGCCAGTACAGCACCGGCACTTGTACGGCACAGTGTGCTTACGCTCCCGAATATATAGGAAGAACAAAGGCAAAACAACTTAATGTGGATGAGGATAAATAAGAATATAATGCTGGCTGCGCTGCTTGCCGTCTCATCGGCGGCTGCACAGGCGCAGAGATTGACATCGGCAAAGGAGATAATAAACGTGGGAAGGGTGGAATACCGTTCTCCCGTTACTGCCGAATTTGAGATAAAGAACGTCGGAAATGCTGAGGCGCACATCGAAAACATACGTGCCAATTGCGGGTGCGTGGTGGCGAAACCTCGGCATAAGACCATAGCGAGAGGCAAAACGCTATCCCTTGCGGTAACGTATGATGCCAAACAACTCGGCCATTTCGAGAAAGTCATAGGCATATACGCAAGAGATTGCGAGCCTTACTATGTCGTGATGAAAGGTGTTGTGGTAGCCGACGCGGCGGAACACGATAATGTCTTTGACTACAAACTCGGCGATTTGGAGGTTGACCGCACCTCAATCGAGTTCGATGACGTGAATGTTGGCGACCGTCCTGTGCAGAAACTACATATCAGAAACGCTACTGACAAGGAGGTAGAGCCTGTCATCATGCACGCTCCGGAATATCTCAGCACTACCGTCTCGCCCCGGAAGATTGCACCGGGACGCACGGGAGTGGCCACGATAACGCTCGACAGTCGGGAGATGCATGACTACGGACTGACGCAGACGGCCGTTTATCTTGGTGCTTTCCCCGGCGATACGGTGTCGGTGGACAAGGAAATAGAGGTGTCTACGGTGCTTCTGCCCGTGGCACAGACACTTACGGCACAGCAACTGGCCGACGCTCCGCGCGCAGGATTGGCTCCCGCATCCCTCGACCTCGGTGCTTTCGGCAGCAAGAAAAAGAAATCCGGCGTGGTGTATTTGAAGAATGAGGGCAAGACTCCGCTTGAAATACGCAGCATACAGGTGTTCATGCCGGGCTTGGACGTGTCGCTCGGCAACAGGACGATAGCCCCGGGCGCAGTGGAGAAGATAAAAATCACCGCCCATAGAGACCTCTTGCAGAAAGCGCGCACGCAGCCCCGCATCCTCATGATAACAAATGCGCCGGCCAATCCAAAAGTAATAATAACCGTAAGAGTGAAGTGATGCTGACAATTGAGATAGACAACGGAAGCGGATTCTGCTTCGGTGTAACCACGGCGATAAGTAAGGCTGAGGAGGAACTGGCCAAAGGCAGTACGCTATACTGCCTCGGCGACATCGTGCATAACGGCATGGAGGTGGAGCGGTTGACGGAGAAAGGGCTCGTAACTATCAACCACGACGACCTGCGGAGTCTGCATAATGCGAAGGTGCTGCTGCGGGCGCATGGCGAACCGCCGGAAACTTACGAGATTGCGCGCCGTAACAATATCGAGATAATCGACGCTACGTGTCCCGTGGTGTTGCAGTTGCAGCGCAGGATAAAGAAACAATATGATGCAAATCCCGATGCCCAAATTGTGATTTTCGGCAAGAAGGGACACGCCGAAGTGCTCGGGCTTGTGGGACAGACCAACAATTCCGCCATTGTAATAGAGCATTTCAACGGCGTTGAGAAGCTCGACTTCTCGCGTGACATATACCTTTATTCGCAGACAACGAAGTCGCTGGATGAGTTCCACCGTATAATAGACTACATTCAGGAACACATCTCACCGCAGGCAAAGTTCAAGAGTTTCGATACCATCTGCCGTCAGGTGGCCAACCGTATGCCGAATATCTCGTCTTTCGCCTCCCGCCACGACCTTATATTGTTTGTTTCGGGGCGCAAGAGCAGTAACGGTAAGGTGCTGTTCAATGAGTGCAAGCGCGTGAATCCCAACAGTTATCAGATAGAACGTGCCGAGGAGATAGACTTAGATTGGCTGAAAGACATTAATACCATAGGTATTTGTGGAGCCACAAGTACACCGAAATGGCTCATGGAGGAGTGCCGCGACTTCATATTGAACCATACATAAGGGACGGGAAATATCTGCATATCTTTCTTTAGCATACTTGTTCGTTCTGCTACAATACGCTTGTACTGTTTGTACATAGGCTTTGTACTTTTTGTACAAAGGCCTTGTACTTTTAGTACATAGCCCATGTACAAGTTGTACAAGGCCTATGTACTAAATTCAAATTGCAGTGATACAGGTGGTATCATATATACAAGAGAGGCTGTACCCAGATAGGTGCAGCCTCTTTTGTAATCTTCTGTAAAACATAAAATAAAGAGGCTGAGTCGTAATTAATGTTTACGGCTCAGCCTCTTATTGGGTAAAAAAGCTTTTTTTGATAAATTTACCGTTCTTATTCTGCGGCTTTATGATATTCATTAAGCAGCCATGCCTTTTGTTCTTCGATGGTCATGTGGCTGTTGTCAAGCTCAATTGCATCGACGGCCTTGCGCAGTGGAGACACATCGCGGTGCGTATCAATGTAGTCGCGCTCCTCGATGTTCTTGAGAATATCCTCGAAGTTGCCTTCCATGCCTTTGCTTTGCAGTTCGTCATAACGCCGTTGGGCGCGCACTTTCGCATCTGCTGTAACGAAAATCTTAAGTTCTGCATCCGGAAAAACGGCCGTACCGATGTCGCGTCCGTCCATCACGATGCCCTTCTCTTTGCCCATTTTCTGTTGTTGGGCAACAAGTTTCTTGCGGACAAACGGCAGTGCGGCGATGGGACTCACGTGTGATGACACTTCGAGAGTGCGTATCTCGCGTTCCACATTCTCTCCGTTGAGATATGTGTCGGGCTTTCCGGTCTTGTCGTTCAGTCGGAAAGAAATGTCGATGTCTTTTATTTTCTGCTCCAATTCCTCGGCTTTCACGCTACCGTCCTCGCCGAACAAGCCGTTGCGGAGCGCAAATAGAGTTACCGACCGATACATTGCTCCGGTGTCTACATATATATATCCTATTTCGTGCGCAAGGTCTTTTGCCATCGTTGATTTGCCACATGAAGAATAACCGTCGAGGCAGACTACAATCTTTCTCATTGTCTTATATGTTATTTTAGTGTTATATAAATTCCGAAAGGCCTTTCCTGTCAGCCTTTTCTTTTCTTCTTCTTTATCTCGGTTTATTTGGTTCGTACGTTCCTACGACTACTTCTTACAGTGAAAAAGCGGCGTTTACGACTAATGAACTCGATGAGACGTGATACTTGCCGTATGCCACATTCAGCTTGAAACGTTCAAGATTCAGGCCCGCGCCAAATGAGAGGCCCGCGCCATGACTGCTTTCACTTTCGCCGTCGGAAATCTTCATCTCCTCGACACGACGGAAATTATATCCTGCTCCAATCCATAGCGATTGCGACAACAGCACGTCGGCACCGAGAATTATGTGATTCTTGAAACTGTAATTATAGTGGGTGAGGTCTACAAGCGTGGCGGAAAGGCGCACGGGCAGCGCAGTGAAGGTCTTGCTCACGCCCACCTGAAGGTCTAAAGGCATCTTTCCGAACTCCTCGTCGTATGCTTTCACTTCGCCACCGAGGTTCTTTGCCACGGCCGAGATAGACCATTCGCGGTCAGGGTCATAGTAATTGACACCCAAATCGATGCCTGCGGCCATCGAACTGTAACTCCCGATGTACGACATAATAAACTTTGCTGTGATTCCTCCTACGATTCTTTCCGACAACTGGTACGAAAAAATCGCGTCGATGGCAATATCGCTGGCTGAGAACTCGCCACTTTGAACGTTGTTTTCGTCGGTCTGCTTCATCTTACCATAGTTCACATATTGTATGCCGCCGGCCAAAGTAGCTTTCTCTTTTAGTATTTTGTTGAACGATGCGCTCATATAATTCACTCCGTCCATATAATTCATGTAGTTTAATCCGATGGTCTTGTCATTGACAGAAGCCGCCAATGCCGGGTTTGAGAACATCAAAGCTGGGTCGTCCTCGATGATTGTGATGTTTTCTCCACCCAATGCCGCAGCGTGGGCACTTACCGGAAGGCGCAGGAAGTTGTATTCCGTTTGGCTTTCCTGTGCTGTCGCTGTAATCGCAAAAACTGCAAAGAGAAGTGCAAAAAAGCTATTTTTCATCTATTTTTATCAAATTTATCCGCAAAGATACGGCTTTTTTCAAATATCTATGTTATTTTTGTCAGTGAATTGCCGGACTGTCCGCAAAATACGGTTGGTTTGCAATGACGCTTTCATCTGTGCAGATATAAATATAACGTAGAAAAGTTCTAATTAGTATTTTAGGCTTGGAAATAAAGAAGTCGAAAACGGTTGATTTGGAAAGCAGGAAACTTTCGGGATTTCTGTTGGGGCTTATTGTCGCTCTGACCTTGTGTTTCGGTGCTTTGGAATATAATGTCCGGCCTGATGCCGAAGCGGAAACGGATGATAATCTTGATTTGTTCGATGAGGATATGGAGAAGATTCCCGTACTCGACCAGAAGGATATGATTGCCGCGATGGAAGAGCCTGTGAGTGCGCCTTCTGTGACGGAGAAGGTTGAGGAGGTGCCACAGCCCTCGCAGTCGCGTGATGTGGATAATGTAAATCTTGATGAAATTAATGACGGAAAGGCTGCCGCTACCGTGGATGTCATGCCCGAGAAGGTGGAACATCAGGTGGTTGCCTTGCCTCCTGTGCCTGTTGATGAGAACGATAACCCGCTGAATTGGCGTGTGGTGGAGGAACTTCCTGAATTTCCCGGCGGTATGGTCGAGTTTATGAAATGGCTCACCAAAAATCTGAAATATCCCCCGATGGCGCGCTCCCGCAATATTCAGGGCAAGGTCGTGGTACAGTTTGTTATAAACAAAGACGGAACTATCTGCGACGCTAAGGTGCTGAAATCGGTGGACGCGAGTCTCGACCGCGAGGCGTTGCGCGTCGTCAGTATGATGCCTAAGTGGACTCCGGGCAAGCAAAACGGTGCGCCGTGCCGCACATTATTCGTTATTCCGATAATATTCAAAATATAAATAATATGAAAACATCCGACGAACTTCTTGAGTTATTCAACGATTATCTTGCTAAATTGCCATACGAACGCAAGCCGGAGAGCTTGTATGAGCCAATAAAATATGTGCTTTCGCTTGGCGGAAAGCGTATTCGGCCGGTGCTGATGTTACTTGCTTATAATATGTATAAGGATAATCCGGAAAGTATTCTCGCTTCGGCGTGCGCTCTGGAGACTTATCACAACTATACGCTGCTACATGATGATTTGATGGATAATGCCTCGATGCGTCGCGGACAGGCTACGGTTCATGTGAAGTGGGATGCGAATACGGCTATTTTGTCGGGTGATACGATGCTCGTTCTTGCTTATCAGCGTATGGCTCAGTGCGATAACACTAAGTTGAAGGAGGTGCTCGACCTTTTCACAGTTACAGCTTTGGAGATTGGCGAAGGTCAGCAGTACGATATGGAGTTTGAGAATCGTAGCGATGTAAGGGAAGAAGAGTATATCGAAATGATTCGTTTGAAGACGAGTGTGTTGCTTGCCTGCGCGCTGAAGATGGGTGCAATACTTGCCGGAGCACCTGCTGAGGATGCTGAAAACCTGTATAAGTTTGGCGAAAAGATTGGTCTTGCCTTCCAGTTGCAGGATGATTATCTTGATGTTTACGGCGATCCGGCAGTTTTTGGCAAGGCTATTGGCGGCGATATCTTGTGCAACAAGAAGACATTCATGCTCATAAATGCATTCGCGCGTGCTACGGATGCGCAGCGCGGGGAACTGTCCCGTTGGATTAATGCAGCCGAGGCGTGCGACCCGAAAGAAAAGATTGCAGCCGTGACTGGCATATATAATAAGATAGGTATAGATCGGTTGGCTGTCGAGAAAATCAATTTCTATTTTGATGAGGCTCGCAAATATCTTGCTGCCGTGCGTTTGGATGATGCCAAGAAGAAAGAATTGGCAGATTATACGGCTTGGATGATGAAACGCAACAAGTAGGAATATGCCTTATCGAAGACTCCCCAAAACCGACGCGGCACGTCTCAAGGCTTTGCAGACTTTGCTGAATAATGACGATATCTATACCGTCAGAAACCGTTTCATAGACTGGAAATTGCTGAATAAGGCTCAACCACTGTATGACCGCCTGCTAACGGCTGTAGAACAGTATAAGATTGATATGTCTTCGCAGGTTAGAAACGCTGGTAAAATAGATGGATTGCAACGTAAGGCGGCTTTGTATATCAGTCATTTCCTGCAAGTCCTGTTTATGACCATTGAACGGGGAGAAATCAAACGAAAATATCTTGAACTCTACGGATTGCCTCTTGATTCTACCTCTTTGCCTAATATGAAGTCGGCTGAGAGCATAATAGAGTGGGGGAAGAGGGTCGTGGAAGGTGAAAAACTGCGCTTGAAGAAAGGTGGCAGACCTATTTATAATCCAACAATCGGCATGGTTGCCACTCATTGCGATATATTCCGTGAGGCATACGAGAAGCAGAAGCGATTACAGTTGCGAACAGCGCAGTCTTTAGAGAATGTCTCTGCTATTCGCCCTGAATGCGACGCGGTTCTTCTCGAATTGTGGAATGCAGTGGAAAATCACTTTGCCGACCTCCCGCCAGAGACCCGTTTTGCCGAATGCCGCAAGTTCGGAGTGGTGTATTATTACCGTCGGCATGAAGAAAAGATATATTAATAGAACGCAATTATGAATTTTGTTGATACACATACTCATCTCGATGGCGAAGAGTTTGCGGCCGACAGAGATGCCGTAGTGGCTCGTGCGATAGAGGCCGGAGCCACCCGCTTGTTTGTTCCAGCAATAGATTTGAAGTCTGTTCAATCCGTTCTTGACGTTTGTTCTCGTTATCCTGGTGTTGCCTATCCTATGCTCGGTTTGCATCCGGAGGAGGTGAAGGAAGATTATCCGGTGGTTCTTGATAAGATATATGCTATATTAAAGGAGTCATTGAGCAATCCTACCGTTTCTCCGGTGATAGCTGTTGGCGAGGTGGGATTGGATTATTATTGGTCGCGCGAATATGAGAAAGAGCAGTTGGCCGCGTTCGAGGAGCAGGTGATATGGTCTGTAGAGACGCGTTTGCCCCTTATGATACATTGTCGGAAGGCGCAAAACGAGATGGTAAGGCTGTTACGAAATTATGAGAAAGAGTTGCCCGGAGGTGTATTTCATTGCTTTACCGGCAACGAGAAAGAGGCTGCTGAGCTTCTGCAATTTGATAATTTCGTACTTGGAATTGGCGGAGTCCTCACTTTCAAAAAGAGTCATTTGCCCGAAGTCCTGCCCTCGACAGTTCCATTGAGCAGGATTGTTTTGGAGACAGACAGTCCCTATATGGCTCCCGTTCCGTATCGCGGGCAGCGCAATGAGAGTGCCTTTGTCGCGGAAGTACTCGCAAAATTGGCGGATTGTTATGGCGTGAGCCGTGATGAAGTGGCCGAACATACCAATCGAAACGTGCATCGTGTCTTCGGTATTTAACGAAATAAACTTTTTCCTAATCATATTGTGATGGGAATATGTCGAGATGGTTTTGATTACAGAAACCTTGTTATTATCCGTCAATGGTAATAGCGTTGCAAAGTATCGGTAACGTAGATGTAACGCAAAACTGATTATTAAAAGGACTGACTCCTGCAAATGGAATCAGTCCTAATTTTATTTTGTATCAAAAAAAATATCGGACAGCAATAATATTTTTTGCCTTATTTGGCGCATATGGAGTTACTTGATTATAACCTTCCGTGTGTCTGTCACTTTATTGTTTTGAACTCTGCTTACACAATAAACTCCTGTATTGTTAGGAATATACATCTGTGCAGATGTCTGTCCTGCCGGGATAGTCTGCTTCTTCACCTTCGCTCCATTTGTAGATACGACTACTATGTCAGAACCCGTCTTGTTGTCATCTCCCAAACTGATATTTATTGGCGTATTCTTCTCTGCGATGGTGGGGGAGAGCTTCATTGATGCAGGAACTTTCATCACTTGCTTTATGTCGGTAGAACTTTTGTCTATCTTGTAGAATATCGTTGCGCTCTTGTTGTCTGAATAGCCATTGAATGCGAGGTATGTGTTGCTTCCTATGGTTATGACAAAGGCATAATCAGAATAAGAGTCAATATCGCCTGTAAAATCGCTGTCGAAATTCAGGTCTTTTATGATTTCTCCGCTTTCCGAAACAACTTGAAAACCTGTTAATGTTTCATATCTGTTTTCAGAAATAACCATTGTCTGTGTTGTTGTGATTGTTTCATCGTATGAAGGCTCTGAGCCTTCCATACTTGGTCCGTTATAGTTTGACGATAATTCATATTTGGGAATGAGATATTCAAACTTTTCATCTTCGTTGAACAAAGTCTGAGACATCTCAAAGAAGTAATCATTTCTTTCGTCTCCTTTATTCAGATTGATGTTGCAAAGATGCAGTCTTTTTAAAGTTTTCTGTATCTCTTCTGCGTGTGTACCAGCAACTTTCCATTCGGAGTATGTAACAGTGTAATTCGTGGTATAGCCAGTCATGCTACCATTGCTGAGAACTAAATAAAATTTTGGGTATTTCTTGCCAAAATAATCGTATGCAAAATACATCCGGTCATTAGATGGGCCGTAGTCATAGTATGAATAATCAAACGAAATTATTTTGTCTCCATTCTCTTGTGTCGTAATTATCAATTGTGATTCGTTAAACTTGGGATTAATTGCAGTTTCTTTTTCGATGAATTCTTCATAGGAGCTATACTTGCAAGAGACTGTTTTTCCTGTTTCTTCAACCGCCACAACCTCACGTGTCATATCTTGATAAGTGAGTTGATAATTAAAAGTATTGTTGTTTTCTAAGCTGAGAGTTTTTGTTACATTAAGGTTTTCATCGTATATTAAGAGTTTGTTCTCATCGCTGTTGTCTTTTAAAATCATTAAAGGAATGTCTTTGTAAGTAAATTCTTTAGGGATGGAAAGTGCCATTCTATCGGGGCTATATCCCAAATTGAAACGTCCTGTAATTGTTTGTGCGTTGGCATTACTTGCTGCTATTAATGCCATCGCTATAATAGTAAATGTTTTCTTCATTGTATTTTGTATTTAATTTGAAAAGGCGTGTAACCATTCGTAGCTTGCCTTTTGTTTGGTTACCGCCAAGTGACCATCTGCATACAAGCACAGAATAGTTCACGCCTAAAAACGTGAACTTTCAGTATGCTTGTCCTCATGCAGTGAATTTTGGCGGTATTCAACAAAAGGAGAACAAGAGCTAAAAGCTCAATATCTTTTTATTTTATGTTCATTCAAGTCTTTGTGAATGGAAACGCTTCTTCGTTGTTAATAGTTTTGCCGCATATAGCGGCGTTTTTTGTTTTCAACTTGCGGAATGTCTTTCTCCTTGAGAGACTTTTCCTTTTAGCGTTCCGTTCTTTTCTGTCTGTTTTTGACCTCCTATTTTACGTTATTACTAAGCCCTCCGAAGCCTTATTGGCAAATTTAGAGAGCCTTGATGCTATTGATTAATTGCAAAGATAATTATTAATCTTTAATTAATAGTTGTTGTTTGAGTAATTTTTGACTTCTCCGTAAAATAAAGAATAATCTTCGAAAAATCTTTACAACTATCCCCTCTAAAACTCGCGTATTTTCAATCAAACTCTC
>URER01000020.1 GCA_900547005.1 uncultured Prevotella sp. | reverse complement strand
ATGTACAACTTTTTACTCATATTTATCAACTTAAATTAATTCCGCCAACGGGTTAACTCTTCGGTGAAAAAATATGTAGAAACGCTGTTTCATGAGACTCTATAGTGCTGCAAATTAAGTGGCTTTTCCCCGCTGCAAATGATGCAATCGGTTGAATTTCAAGAGATTAGGCTGAAATATGCTTTGCAGCACCTATTTGAAAAAGTCAAGAAAAGTTTTGGAACTTTGTTTTCGCTTTTTATAACTTTGCATTCGGAAACAAGACAGAAATGTCAATAAATTAAACAAAATAGTATGAAGAGAATTTTTATGTTTGTAGGCCTATGGATTATGATGTCATCTATGATTAGGGCAGATGTGTTGCTTGACAATAATGATGATAAAACAAATATTGGGACAGGAGACCATACATATCATCAGAATGGATTAAATATTTCGTTTAAACATTCTGCAAGAGTCTTGGATATAACGTTCAACTCTTCGTGTGATGATGCTGAAGTCATTATCTATAAGGACAATATTCCTGTGGATGAAGACTACATTGGAAATGTTGATGCCGGAACTACAGAGACGTATTCTGTTGAAGGTTGTGAAAAAGGCAAGGTTTCCGTGTCAGTGATAAGAGACGGAAAGGAGCTTTGGATAGACAACCTTAGCAAGGCTGAATAACACAAAGAATATATTGGCGCGTTTTATATATTCCAGACCATAACTGGTATAAAAATGGGAGCGATGTCGACTCGCTAAATAATTGTCGGCGAAACAAAAAATATAAAAGAAATGAAAACAAATTTTGAAATTGTAGAAGTCCTTCCTGTTGAGAAGCTTTTACCAGAGGAGTTAAATGCCGTATTAGGTGGTAGTAATAAGATAAAAGCAACTGGATGTAATGGACATTCATGTAGCTGTTCTTCTACCTCCACTACAACATCGAGTTCTACTTTAAAACCACCAGATACGTCTGGCAATAAGTTGATTTGATAGTTGGAATATAAGATGATTTTGGATGTTGCAGTTTTTTTTTTGCAAGCTGCAGCATCCAATCCTTATATATAAGTTTTACTTGTTTGATAGTGTATTGTGGATTATGATTGAAAGGACAACATTGCATTTGGTATACAATGAAGAGCAATCTTTATTGTTTCATTATCCTTCCTATTCTTTATTGAATTTGAATGATACAACTTTTGGCATAATAGACGACTTTGTAAAAGGGCTGTCAGTTTCAGAGATATCTGAGAGGAATAAAGTCGATATAGAAGACATAGAACAATATTTGTCAAATCTTGAGAATGTTTTTAATAAAAATCTATCACTGCTAAGAGATGTCATAGATAAAAAGAAGTGTATAAATAGAATAACTTTACATATCTCAAATGACTGCAATTTGCGTTGTAAATATTGCTATGCAAGTGGTGGTAGTTATAATCAGAATCGTTCTCTTATGACGAAAAAGACAGCAGAAATATTTGTGGATTTTTGTAAAGAGAATTTTGATTATATCGATAAAATAGTCTTTTTTGGTGGGGAACCTTGTCTCAATATTGGTATAATGGAATATATATGCCAAAGATTTTACACTTATAAAGCAACTGGGCAGATAAATAGTATTCCAAAGTTTGTGATAATCACCAATGGTACAATATTGAATGAAAGGCTTTTGAATCTTATAAAGAGATACATATCTTTTATTACAGTTAGTGTAGATGGTGAAGAATATGTTAATGATTACAATAGGGTAGATATTAAGGGGAATGGTTCATTTAAGCGGATAGCATCTTTTATAGATACTGTTAAAAAGGAGACAGATGCGCACATACAGTATGAGGCAACATATACAAATTATCATTTAAGTGAAGGAATTGCAAAAAATGATATTGCATTTTATTTTAAAGAGCGTTTTGGAATTAATGGATATATTGTTGATGAGATTAACATAAACAAGGATGTTAAATGTGACGATTTTCCAGACAATTTAGAAGAACTTAATATATGCAATTTACCCGAATGCTTTATGAATATCATGCAAGCTATATTACAAAAAAGTCCTTTGGCTTTTTGTCAAATTGCACGTAAGCAATTTGCGGTGTCAACTTCTGGGTATATATACCCTTGCCATATGGATGTAGGGATGCATAGCATGAATTTAGGGCATATTGCACATGAGAATATTTTTAACAGTCCAAATATTCAACAACAATTCCCGTTATATGACGTGATAAATAAGAAAGATAAGCTATGTGGTGATTGTTGGGCTCAAAATCTTTGTGAGGCTTGTCCTCGCTCTGTTTTTTATGATGCTGATAAAGAAGAATATACTATATGTCATAAAGGGGCAAAATGTGACCAACAACGTGGTTATATAGATAAGGTTTTATTGTTGATTGGTAAATTAAAGAATAATCAGCCTGTTTGGGCAAGATTTATAAGTGAATTGAATAAGTTATAATATGATTTTAGGAGGGATGAGAACGATTATTTTCAGATGTGCCGTCTTAGGAATTATGGTATTATTGGTAAGTGAAAGTGCTGTGGCACAAGTCAATGGTGTTGTGGTGGAGCAAGGAAACGGAAATCCGGTGGAGTTTGCCAACGTGGTGTTGCTATCTGCGGCGGACAGTTCCTTCGTTACTGGAGCCGTGACCGATACCAACGGTGCTTTCAGCCTTGCGGACGCTCCAGACCACGGCATCCTGAAAGTGAGTTTCATGGGATATAAAACCTCTTATACGAACGTGACAGGACAGGAGAGAACCGTGACCATTTCTTTGGTGAAAGACAGTCTTCTGCTCGACGAGGTTGTAGTCCGTGCGAAGCAATATCAGCGAGTGAGTGATGGTTTGATAGTAAACGTCAGCGGAAGCACGCTTGCTCGATTAGGCAGTGTGTTGGACGTGTTGGGGCATCTGCCGTTTCTTTCGCATAAAAATGGCGAACTCAGTGTGCTCGGCAAGGGTACACCTATTATATATATAAACAACCGTCTCGTGCGTGACAATAGTGAACTCGCCCGTATAAACTCTGCAGACATACGACAGGTGAAGGTGATAACCAATCCTGGGGCGGAATATGACGCAACGGTGAGTGCGGTGATAAAGATAACGACAGCGAAGAATGCGCTTGACGGACTGAGTGTGCAGGCTGACGGTGGCGTGAGCGCGGAGCGTAAGGTATCACACCACGCCGGGGCGGACGTGAACTACCATACGGGCGGTTTTGATGTCTTCGGTTCCCTGCGCTACGATTGTAACGTGATGGTAGCCGACCAAACCACCACGACGAAGTATGCAGAACGCGAGCTGTATGAGTCGCCAAGACTTGAGCAGACAACTTTAGCGTTGAACGCATCGGCAGGACTGAACTACCAATGGCAGGACAAACTATCTGCGGGCGTGCTTTACAGATATACAGGCTTCCCGAATGACAGGTTCGACACCACCGACAGACTGGAAGCATATAAGAATAATGTGCTTATGAACGCGATTTCGTCTATAGACAACAGACGTTTCAGGGCAGACAGCCACTACATGAACGTATACATGAACTACAACTGGAGTAGCGACACGTATTTGAAACTTGACGCCGACTATCTGAACGGCAGCAAGACGAATAGCCAGGACTATGCCAGTAGTGATGAGTATGTGGGTAACAACAACAAGAGCGCGAACAAACTCTATGCCGGAAAACTGACTTTTGGGACATCGTTGGCAGGCGGCAGGCTGAAGACTGGCATAGAGGGAGCATATACAGACAATGACAATAGATATGAAGTGTCGGATGAGACAACGATGCAGAACGAGCTTCGCTCTACGGCTAACGTGGCGAAGCAAGGACTCTTTGCGCTGTTCGCCCAATATGAGCGTTCCTTCGGCGAGCACTGGAGCGGAAGCGTGGGCGCAAGGTTCGAGCATCTGGCTTTCAACTACTACGTTGACGGTGTGAAGTCTGACGACATGAGCCGTAAGTATAGCGGTATATATCCGTCGGCGTCCGTTGCCTATTCCTCCCACGGCATCGATATGTCCATAGCATACAGATATACGACAAACAGACCGACCTATTTCATGCTGCGCAACTCCGTAGACTTCAACAATCCCTATTCATACGAGGGTGGAAGCCCCGAACTACAGCCAAGTAAGACTAACACGCTTTCATACGCCTTGTCTTGGAAAGACATACAGCTCATGGTGGATTATTCTATGATAAAGAACGGTACGCGATACGTGCTCGATATGTACGAGGGCAGTGATTCCATAACGCTTTTCCACACCCGCAACATCGACCGTCACCGCATCCTAAGCGCAACGCTTGTATATTCGCCCACATGGTTTAAGGTTTGGAAACCATCGTTCACCGCCAGCGTTACAAAACCGTATGCCGAGTATGGCGGAAGGAAGTATGACAAGCCACTGTACTACTTTGAGATTGACAACACCGTAGAACTGTCCCGTACCTTCATCCTCGGATGCGACATCAACTATAACACGTCGGGAGATTCCGACTGGGACTTTGCCTATCAGTATGATGATTTCGGTACAGACATCTACGCAGTCAAGACGTTGCTGCACGATAAACTGCGGATTAAGTTTAGCGTGACAAACGTGTTCGACACAAGCCGCGAGCGGTGGGATAAATGCACCAACGGCATAATGCTGGAGAAATGGAACGACGCAGGCAGGCGCACCGTGGGGCTGACCGTGACATACCACTTCAATCAGAAGAAGAACAAATATAAAGGCGAGGCGGCTACAGACGAATTAAAACGACTATAAGAACTATGAGGTTTCCAATTATTCAACAACATGACTCCATGCAGTGTGGTATCGCCTGCCTTCAGATGATATGCAAGTATCACGGGCGGACGGTATCCGCATCTAAACTTGATGGTATTTGCCATGCCACAACAGAGGGAGTGTCTCTGTTGGGAATGAATGACGCGGCAAATGAACTGGGTTTGCACACCGTATGTGGACGAGTTACAATGGAACAACTGTGTGATGCTCCCATGCCTTGTATCCTGCATTGGAATCAGAACCATTTTGTTGTCCTTTATAAGGTGCGTAAAGGTAAGTTTTTCTATATTGCCGACCCTGGTAAGGGACTTGTGAAGTATGATAAAGATGAGCTTGTCGCTCACTGGGTAAGTACCCGTTCGGACGGTGACGACAAAGGTGTGGCAATGTTTCTGAATCCCACTCCGCTATTCTATGACAATAGTAATGATGGTGTCAAACGTCAGCGTTCTTTCCGTTTTCTTTTCGGATATATCAAGCAGTATCGTCGTTACTTCGCCCAGATAATACTTGGTTTGCTGCTCGGAAGTGTACTCCAGCTTGTGCTGCCTTTCCTGACCCAGTCAATCGTTGATGTAGGTATAAGGAACAACGACATTGGTTTTATATGGCTGGTACTCATCGGTCAGTTGATGCTGACATTCAGTCGTACGGCTGTGGACTTCATCCGCCGCTGGCTTCTGCTTCACATCAGCATGAGGATAAACATCTCGCTGGTGAGCGACTTCTTCATAAAACTTCTGCGACTTCCCATGTCTTTTTTCGACACGAAGCTGATGGGCGACCTATTGCAGAGAATGAACGATCATAGCCGTGTAAACAGTTTCCTTACTTCACAAACATTGAGTGTGATGTTCTCGCTGATAAGTTTCGTGGTGTTCGGTGCCGTCTTGTTCATATACAACAGCTTTATCTTTCTTGTTTTTCTTGCAGGGAGCATCATCTATGGTATATGGATAGCTTTGTTTATGCGGAGACGCAAGGTGCTTGACTATGAACTGTTTGAGCAACAGGCTATAAACAGCAACAAGACATACCAGTTTATCACTTCCATGCAGGAGATAAAGCTACAGGACTGCGAGCAACGCAGACGTTGGGAATGGGAAGACGTGCAGGCAGACCTGTTCAAGGTGCAGATGAAAAGCCTGAAGTTGACGCAGACGCAGGAGGCAGGCAGCATATTCATAAACGAACTGAAGAATATCATCATAACCGTGTTGTCTGCCACAGCAGTGATACACGGCGACCTGACACTCGGTATGATGCTCGCCGTGCAGTATATAATAGGTCAACTGAACAGTCCTGTAGAACAGCTTATGGCTTTTTTCTATTCCCTGCAGGACGTAAAGATAAGCCTTGAGCGTATAAACGAGATACACCTGCAAAACAATGAGGAAGACCGCGGTAGAGATCAGAAGACAGAATTTGACAATGGAGGAAAGACAATCAGTCTAAGAAACGTTGTTTTCAAATATGACCCTCATAGCCTTAGAACAACGATAGACGGAGTGAACATAGAAATACCAGAGGGAAAGGTTACGGCTATAGTGGGCGCATCGGGTAGTGGAAAGACGACCCTGATAAAACTGATGCTGGGCTACTATCCAGTTATGGATGGTCACATATACATAGGCGACAGCCCCCTTTCGAAGTATAGTCTTAAATGGTGGCGCAGGCAGTGCGGTGTCGTGATGCAGGACGGAGTGATATTCTCGGAGTCGATAGCGAGGAACATTGCCGTTGACGACGGCGAGATAGACAAGGAACGTCTGATGAAAGCTGCGGAGATTGCCAACGTCAAGGACTTCGTAATGGCTCTGCCGTTGAGGTTCGACACTATAATAGGGCGTGACGGCGTGGGGCTGAGTCAAGGGCAAAGACAGCGCATCCTCATAGCCCGTGCCGTGTACAAGAATCCGGATTTTATATTCCTTGATGAGGCAACCAATTCCCTTGATGCCGGCAACGAGCGTGCGATAGTAGAGAATCTCAACAGGTTCTATAAAGGCAAGACGGTTGTCGTGGTCGCCCACAGGTTGAGTACGGTTAGAAACGCCGATCAGATAGTGGTGCTCGATGGTGGCAAAGTTGTTGAGACAGGAACACATGAAAGTCTGACGGCTAAACGGGGAGCATACTATAATTTGGTGAAGAACCAACTGGAATTGGGAAGTTAAGCTGAAAAACATCCCCGGCAACCATTCAAGAAGATGCAAGGCGATATGTAATTAGCAGAATACGGTATCCGCATTAAACTCAGAACATAAGACATTAAAACATTAGTATCAAATGGAAAATATAGAATTGCGAAGTGAGAAAGTCCGCAACATAATCGGAGAGATTCCTCCTTTCTTTACAAGGACAGGAACAGTTATTATTATGGTGATAGTCTTGGCACTCGGTATCGCCTCGTGCATAATACGCTATCCTCTGACTACAGAGGCTGATGGCAAGGTTGACTTGTTCGTGAACGGCTTCGGCGACCATTGTTATAGCGCCAAGTTGCTGATGCCTTACAAATACAATGATTTCTATCACGAACTGCGTGAGGTGGACATGACATTCGAGGGTCGTGACGGACTCGTTTTGCGCGATTCCATGGAATTCTCCGCAGAAGACAAGGCTGTAGAGGTGAATGGTGAGAACTATTTCATACTCTATGTGCACATAAAAGAGAAGGATGCGAATAAGTATAATCTTCAGCATGGAATGAAAGTACACGGCGTAGCTGTCGTTGACAATAGGACGATATGGCAATTGTTGTTTAAGATGCCTGTAGATTGACGGATAAGTCGTGTGTCATAGCATAAAAAATACTAAACGTTTTGCAGTGTCATTTTATTTTCGTACTTTTGAACGTGAAAAATAGAATTCTCAAGATATGAATATAAAACTCATTGCAATATATTTCCTATTATTTCCATATTGTGTATGTGCTCAAAAAGTAAAAATTGGAACTTGTATTACTAAGGATGGCGGCCAATATAGTGGCGAGATGTCCGGCGGAAAAGCCCACGGTAAGGGTAAGTGTGTATATAAAATTGGAAATACATACGAAGGAGAATATGTGAAAGGCAAACGCCAGGGATATGGCGTATATACATTTGCTGACGGCGAAAAGTATGAGGGCCAGTGGTTTCAGGACCAGCAGCACGGCAAAGGCACGTATTATTTCATGAACAACAATATCTATTCAGGCCTGTGGTTTCGCGATCTTCAGGAGGGGCATGGCGTGATGCGCTACTACAATGGCGACGTTTATGACGGCACATGGTCGAACGACAAGCGCGACGGCAAGGGAAAATATACCTTTGCCGGTGGTGCCTATTATGACGGTATGTGGAAGAACGACATGAAAAACGGCAAGGGAAAGTTTGATTGGGGCGACGGTTCTTCATATACGGGCGACTGGGTTGACAACCGCAAGGAAGGTCTCGGAGTGTATATTTACGGCGACGGAGACAAGTATGACGGCGCTTGGAAAGATGATTTGCAAAACGGACGAGGCGTATATACATTCTCGAACGGCGACATCTACGAAGGCGATTATGTTAATGGAGAACGCACCGGACAAGGCATTCTGCGTTATAAGAGCGGTGATTGTTATGCAGGTCATTTCCTGAAAGGCGACAAGTCTGGCTACGGAACCATGACATGGGCAAACGGTGATAGTTATGTGGGCTATTGGGAACGCGACCGACAGAACGGACACGGTAAGTTGACGAAGAAATCACAAGACCTTTTTGAAGGCCAGTTTAAGGATGGAAAGGTTGAGGGACTCGTGATAATACATTATGCAGACGGTAGTAAATTTCGCGGCACATACCATAACGGCAAGCGCAACGGTAGTGCGATAGAGGAAAGCAAGGAGGGCATCCGCTTTGAGGGAAACTATCGCGACGGACTGCGCGACGGCAAGTTCGTTGAGAAAGACCGTAACGGACAGATTA
This sequence comes from uncultured Prevotella sp., assembly GCA_900547005.1. Classification (GTDB taxonomy): domain Bacteria; phylum Bacteroidota; class Bacteroidia; order Bacteroidales; family Bacteroidaceae; genus Prevotella. The sequence continues at coordinate 33,507 of URER01000020.1, read as the reverse complement.
TAGCCCGTGGCGAGTATGTGAAAGGAAAGCGACAAGTATTTTAAGAAGCAAATAACATAAACTCTTAATATTATGATAGTAGACACATTAGACAATTTGGAAAAGTATGTGAATGTGAATCCGCTTTTCGGCGAAGTTGTGAAGTTCTTGAAGGAAAATGACCTCAACAAGTTGGAAGATGGCAAGCACTTCATCAAGGACAAAGACTTGTTTGTGAACATTACGACCGCTACCGGCAAGACAAAGGAGGCTGCGGTGTTTGAAACACACAAGAAGATGCTCGATATTCAAATTCCTTTGGATGCTCCGGAGACATACGGATATATTCCGCTTTGCGATATGCCGGATGCAGAATACAACGCTGAGAAGGATGTAACAAAATATCCGGGAGTAGTGGCAGAGACTTACGTGAATTGTAAGCCGGGTGAATTTGTTATCTTCTTCCCGCAAGACGGCCACCAGCCGTGCATCGGCGAAGGTCCGATACATAAAGCAATATTTAAAATAAAAGCATAATAAAAATGGCAACCCCAAAGAAAACGGCAACATCGAAGGTTGCTGCCGGAGCTAAGAAAAGCAAAGTTCCAAAACATATTGGACTTGTAAAGAACGATGCTTACCTCGAACCATTCGAGGATGCGATACGTGGACGGCATGACCACGCACTGTGGAAAATCGGCCAGTTGACCCAAAATGGAAAGAAAACCCTTTCCGATTTTGCCAACGGACATGAGTATTTCGGTCTGCATAAGACCTCAAGAGGCTGGGTGTTCCGCGAGTGGGCGCCCAACGCCACCGATATTTATCTTGTAGGAGACTTCAATGATTGGCAGGAAAACGAAAAGTATCGTGCGAAACGCATAGAGGGGACAGGCAACTGGGAGTTGAAACTGTCTAATAAGGCACTCAAGCACGGAGACCTCTACAAGATGCGCGTTCATTGGAACGGCGGCGAGGGTGAGCGTATTCCGGCTTGGACACGCCGCGTAGTGCAGGATGAAGAGACAAAGATATTCTCTGCTCAGGTGTGGAATCCCGAGCCATACGAATGGAAGAAAAAGCAGTTTAAGGCAAAAAAAGACCCGTTACTCATTTATGAGTGCCATATCGGAATGGGCGAGGATGCCGAGAAAGTGGGCACATACGATGAGTTCCGTGAGAATGTGCTGCCCAGAATCGTCAAGGACGGATATAACTGTATGCAGATAATGGCCATACAGGAGCATCCTTATTATGGCTCCTTCGGCTATCACGTAAGTTCGTTCTTCGCTTCGAGCAGCCGTTTCGGTACGCCGGAGCAACTGAAACACCTCATTGATGAGGCTCATCGCAACGGTGTGGCTGTGATAATGGACATCGTACACTCGCACGCCGTGAAGAACGAAGTGGAGGGATTGGGCAATCTTGCCGGCGACCCTAACCAGTTCTTCTATCCCGGTGAGCGCCATGAGCATCCCGCTTGGGACTCGCTTTGCTTCGATTATGGTAAGGATGAGGTCATTCATTTCCTGCTTTCCAACTGTAAGTACTGGCTTGAAGAGTTCCATTTCGACGGCTTCCGCTTCGATGGTGTTACCTCGATGCTTTATTATAGTCACGGGTTGGGTGAGGCGTTCTGCGGTTATCCCGACTATTTCAACGGCCATCAGGACGATAACGCGATTTGCTATCTTACGCTTGCCAATAAGCTCATACATGAAGTTAATCCTAATGCGATAACCATTGCTGAGGAGGTTAGTGGTATGCCGGGGCTTGCTGCGAAGTTTGAGGATGGCGGTTACGGCTTCGACTATCGTATGGCGATGAATATTCCGGATTATTGGATTAAGACTATAAAAGAACAGAGCGACGAGAATTGGAAGCCAAGCTCGATATTCTGGGAGGTGAAAAACCGTCGTCTGGATGAGAAAACAGTCTCTTATTGCGAAAGCCACGATCAGGCTTTGGTGGGCGACAAGACGATAATCTTCCGCCTAATCGATGCCGATATGTATTGGCATTTCCGCAAGGGAGACGAGAATGAGACTGCTCGTCGAGGCATTGCGTTGCATAAGATGATACGTCTTGTTACAGCTGGAGCCATCAACGGCGGTTATCTGAACTTCATGGGTAATGAGTTCGGACATCCGGAGTGGATTGATTTCCCGCGCGAAGGCAACGGATGGAGCCACAAGTATGCACGCCGGCAGTGGAATTTGGTGGATAACAAAGAGTTGTGCTATCACTATCTCGGCGATTTCGACCGCGAGATGTTGAGCGTTATCAAGAGCCAGAAGAATTTTAACAAGACTCCTGTGCAGGAGATTTGGCACAATGATGGCGACCAAATATTGGCATTCATGCGTGGCGACTTGGTCTTTGTGTTCAATTTCTCACCGACACGCTCGTTTTCTGACTACGGCTTCCTCGTGCCGCCCGGCTCATACGAGGTCGTTCTGAACACCGATGCGAAGGAGTTTGGCGGCAACGGACTCGCTGATGATACCGTTATACACTTCACAAACTACGACCCGTTGTATGTTGGCGAACGTAAGGAATGGTTGAAGCTCTACATACCGGCACGTTCGGCTGTGGTTTTGCGTAAGAATTAAAATCTATTATAAATCCTCCGACAAGTTGCGAGGTGCTTGTTTTTTAGGTGTGTCGTAACTTGTTGGAGGTTATGCTGTTCGGGATTATAAATGAATACATTTCTTGTGCGTGTCTCCTGCGCTTTGATATTCTTGATATTCACGTTTGTCTACCTGTTTTGTTACCAGGCCGACATAATGGTTGTTGCGCAACACGTGGCATCCAGTGGACAGACACATTATGTTCCGTTGATGGGAGCTGTACTGATAACCATCGCTCTTTATTTTATCCATCTCGGAGTGTATGCAATAACCAAGTTGCGTAAGCGTACCCACGCTTTAACTTATCTGCCTTCGCTACTCATTCTTGCTTTCATTACGAGTCTTTCTTCGGATGTTCGTGATAAGATTGAGCTTGGATGCTGGGTGTGGGTGTTCCCGTTAGTGCTTGTCTTATATGCTTTTGTGGCATACATTGCCCGAAATTATCAGGAGATAGAGACCGAGCCAAGTGCTGGAGGATTGTATTCACGGTTTATATGGATAAATCTGTCGGTTCTTCTCGCGATGTTTGTAGCGGTAGGACTGATAGGAAACCATGACGAGGAGTTCCATAAGCGCGCGAAAGTGGAAACTCTGATAGCTGATGGGAAATACGATGAGGCTTATAATCTGGCTCTTACGCTTGGTTCCAACGATCCGTCGGCATTCATGTTGCGCGCCTGCGCTCTGAGTGGAAGCAAGAAAATGGGCGAGAAATTGTTTGAAGTGCCGTTGGCGTCCGGAGTGAACGGCATCGTTCCGGATAGTATTAATAATGTGAGGACGCTTGTATTGCCGGAGAAAGAAATACAAGAAAAGGCTCGTTATAATCTGGATTATTTCTTGTGCAGACAACTCTTGGATAAGAATTTGAAAGCTTTCATGTTTATTTTGAAGCGATATTATTCGTTGTCCGGTCCTTTGCCAAAACATTATCGTGAGGCTCTTGTGCTTTATATAAATAAATATGGCAGTCTCGGAAAGGGCTTGAGCTTTTCCGATGAAAAACTGAATGAAGAATATCGGGCATTTTCTGATGCGTATATAAGGTATGACATGAAGACTCTCAAACGCTATAAATCCACTTATTGGTATTATTATGAGTGCGTTACCCAAGTTGCATTAAGTAAGAAATGAGAGCAGAAATGTTATGAATGATTGGTTTCAATTCAAGCGTTTTATTGTGAAACAAGACCGCTGTGCCATGAAGGTTGGTACGGATGGGGTGCTGCTTGGCGCTTGGGCGCAAGGCTCTCGGCGTATTCTTGATATAGGAACCGGTACAGGGCTTATTGCTTTGATGATGGCACAGAGGTTTCCCGATGCAGTGGTCGATGCCGTAGAGATTGACGGTGAGGCTGCAAATCAGGCAAAGGACAATGCAGTGTGTTCTCCGTTTCATACTCGTGTGAATGTTTTTGAGACTTCTTTGCAAGATTATGCAAAGGATTTTGAAGGTCAACCCTATGATGCTATCGTCTCAAATCCTCCTTATTTCAATAATTCTTTGAAAAATCCTGACGGTCGGCGAACGATTGCCCGTCATGCGGATAGTCTGCCTTATGCCGTGCTTTTCCGCTCTGTTGATAAGTTGTTGGCGGCAAATGGTGTCTTTAGTCTGATAGTTCCTAATGATATTAAGGCTGACATATTGACGGAAGCGGCGGTTTTCGGTTTCTTTCTTTTGCGGGAAACTGCGGTGAAAACTACATCTTCAAAGCAACCTAAGCGTTGCCTTTTTGCTTTCACAAAGGTGCGCCCAGAATCAGTAGATAAAGAAACTGTAACGATGATGAACGCAGATGCGACTCCGTCTTCATGGTATTCAAACTTAACTGAAGACTTTTATCTGCCTAAAGAATAAATAAGTAAGTCGCCAAAATTAAACGATACTATGTTTTGATAAAGCATATACTATACATTAATTTTAGCGACTTACTTATTTAGAAAGACATTACTTATAATATCTTTCGCTTTTGAGATACCAAAAAGTCAGGTTTGCTTGTCGAAAAAATAGCCGTCTACAAGTTAAACTTCTTCAAAATGGTCTTGTTCAACTCGTGTACTTTCTTGCTTTGTCGCGTGATACTTTCCCTGAAGTAGTTAAATTCGTTGAAAATGTCGCAGAAAGCGTTCTGAACCATATTCGGCTGACGCAGACTCTTGTCCGCATGAGGGTTCACAATGACTTTTATTCCCTTGCTTTCTATCGATACGTCAATATCCGCATCGGTGATTGTCGGGTCTCCGTCATAGTGTATCAGCCCTGGCATACTTCTCTTTATATGTATCTTTTTTGTCCTGAAAGTCTTTATCTTGGAGTTCTTGTTCAGCGTCTTGTTGAACATCTCGATGCTTATCTGAGGAGCTTCCAGCACATCGAACGGTTCCATTATTATCACATCAAGAAAACCATCGCTCATTGAGGCCTGTGGAGCTATATATGCGTTGTTGCCATACTGGGACGCGTTGGCCACCGAAACGAGAAAGGCCTTATACATCTTCTTGCCGTTCTCGTCTTCTATCTCGTAAGTCTCGGGCTGATATTTCAGCCCTTCCTTCAGCACATTCTCCATATATGTCATGAGACCGCGTTTGCCCGCCTCGGCAAACTTCTTGCTTATAAACGCGTCAAATCCCATACCGCACGTGCAGAAAAACGGCATATCGTTTATCAGCCCGTAGTCGAGTGTGTGTATTTCGCATTCGTTTATTATGTCGATGGCCTTTCCAGCTTCCATTGGAAGCATCAGATGGCGAGCCATTCCGTTACCGGAACCACTCGGAATGATGCCCATTGCCGTGTTGGTATGCACCAATGCACGCCCCGTTTCGTTCACGGTTCCGTCTCCGCCGACAGCAACAACAATGTCGAAATCGTCCTCTACGGCTTTGCCTGCCAGCTCTGTTGCGTGTCCGGCGTATTGAGTATTCATGATGATATAGTCAAACTTTTCCTTGTCAAGTCTGCGTTCTATCAAGCCGGGTATTCCCGCCTTTGATGTTGTTCCAGAATTGGGGTTCATTATGAATGCAATCTTCTTTTTCATGTTTTAACTCATCCGGATTGTGAAATTATTACTATTGCAAAAATACAAAAAAACGATTAAACCAAATATTGCATGGAAGAAAAAAACAAGAAAAGTAAGATTTCTTACTAAAAAGGACAGATTTATAATACATTTTTTGTAACTTTGCACGCAAAATTTATAAGATTGTAGCACTTGCTACACCTAAATATTAAAATGGGACAATTACAAGAAAAATACAAGAGTTATCGCGAGCCGCAAAAGTTTATGGAAGCCGGCGTGTATCCGTATTTCCGTGCGATAACAAGTAAGCAGGGTACTGAGGTAGAAATGGGTGGACATAAAGTCCTTATGTTCGGTTCCAACGCCTATACGGGGCTTACGGGTGATCAGCGTATCATAGATGCTGCTAAGGCAGCCTTGGATAAATATGGCTCAGGATGTGCAGGTAGTCGTTTCCTTAATGGAACGCTTGATTTGCACGTTCAGCTTGAAAAAGAGCTGGCTGAATACGAAGGCAAAGATGATGCCCTATGTTTCTCAACCGGTTTTAATGTAAATCAGGGCGTGCTTGCTGTGGTTGTAGGCCGTGGCGACTATATTATATGTGATGACCGCGACCATGCGAGTATCGTAGACGGGCGTCGTTTGTCGTTCGCCACACAGCTCCATTACAAGCACAACGATATGGAAGACTTGGAGCGCATACTTCAGGGACTGCCTAAAGAGGCTGTTAAGTTGATTGTTGTAGATGGCGTGTTCTCTATGGAGGGCGACCTTGCCAAACTGCCGGAGATTGTAAAACTCAAGCATAAGTATAATTGCTCAATCATGGTAGACGAGGCTCACGGTATCGGAGTGTTCGGAAAGCAGGGACGCGGTGTTTGCGACCATTTTGGACTGACGGATGAGGTAGATCTCATTATGGGTACTTTCTCTAAGAGTATGGCCTCTATCGGCGGATTTATTGCCGGTGATAAGGATACAATTAACTATCTTCGCCATACTTGTCGCTCATATATCTTCAGCGCATCGAATGCCCCCGCGGCCACAGCGGCAGCTTTGGAGGCACTTCATATCATCAAGGCTGAGCCTGAACGTATGGAGCGCTTGTGGGATGTAACCAACTATGCGTTGAAGCGTTTCCGTGAGGAAGGCTTTGAGATTGGCGACACCGAGAGTCCGATTATTCCGCTTTACGTTCGCGACATCGACAAGACATTCCTCGTAACGAAGCTCGCTTTCGATAACGGAGTGTTCATCAACTCTGTAGTTCCGCCGGCTTGCGCACCACAAGATACGCTGGTTCGATTCGCTCTTATGGCTACACACACCACTGAGGAAGTTGAGCGTGGTGTTCAGATTCTGAAGAAAATATTCGTAGAACAGGGTATTATTAAATAGGTATATAGAAGATAAACGCACTATAATATTATAATTTCCGCCACGATACTTAATAATAGTATTGTGGCGGAAATTCTTTTATATCCCATTTATCCTTGTCTGTAAAGGACTCATACTTTTGTCATTTTGCAAAAGCTATCCGGTAATGTGATTACCGAGGCTTTGTAATGTGATTACCGAGGCCTTGTAATGCGATTACAAAGGTCTTGTAATACGATTACAAAGGTCTTGTAATACGATTACAGAACCGTAGTAACGTTGTTATCTTCTTCTTTTTACTTCAATACTGCTTCGCCGTGGAAACCATTAAGGAACGAAACGGCATCCATACGCTTTTTCCCGCTCTGTTGGAGTTCGAGAATTTCGAGCAGACTGTCGCTACAATTGACGTAGAGATGCTTCTTTTCTGCCACAATCTCGCCCGGTTGACCCGTCGATTGTTGGTCGGTCTTCTTAGTCTTGTATATCTTCAGCATACTGCCAGACATTTCCGTCCACGCACCGGGGTAGGGACTAAGACCGCGAACGAAGTCATATACTTGCTTTGCTGACCTGCTCCAGTCGATGCGACAAGTGTCCTTGAAAATCTTGGGAGCAGCATTCAAGACAGTGTCCGAAGTTATTTCGTCTTCCTGCGCAATACTCTCGATGTTACCGTTGTTGGCAATTATCATGTCGATGGTGTCCTTAGCGATTTCTGCTCCGAGATGCATCAGGCCGTCATATACATATTCTACATCGGCATCATCGGGGATGTCGAACGTCCGTTTCATAATGATGCGCCCCGTATCTATATCATGGTCGAGGAAGAACGTCGTTACTCCGGTCTGCGTCTCGCCGTTTATCACAGCCCAGTTGATTGGAGCAGCACCGCGATACTGAGGTAATAGGGCAGCGTGAACATTGAATGTTCCGAAACGGGGCATAGCCCATACCACTTCCGGCAGCATACGGAAAGCTACCACAACCTGTAAGTCGGCATTATATTTGCGCAACTCTTCCAAGAACTCCGGGTCGCGCATCTTCACCGGTTGTAGCACCGGCAGCCCTTGACTCATGGCATATTGTTTCACCTGCGAAGGCTGCAGCTGCTCATGGTGTCGCCCGACGGCTTTGTCTGGTTGTGTAACCACCGCCACCACGTTATATCCATTTTCCACTAAAGAGCGCAGAGATTCCACCGCAAATTCGGGTGTTCCCATGAACACTATCCTTAAATCTTTCTTTTCCATTACCTTGTTTGTTTGTCGTGATGCATTTTGTCATCACATCGTTTCACAGTCTAAGTAATTCTTTCTCAGTCTTCCGACATATCCGCCACCATCTGTCTGTATAGACAATATAGCCTTGCCCTGCTGATATACCCTATAAGATGCCTGTCGATGTTGACAACCGGAAGTGTCGCTGCACCGGTCTTGTCGAACGTCTTCATAACCTCTTCCATAGAATCGTTTACTCCGAGTCGTGCAGCCGGTTGTGTCATTATCTGCTCTACGGAGAACTTCTGATACAGTTCCGTACGGAAGATGATGTGCCGCAACTTAGTTATGTCAACCTCTCCGAGCAGGCATCCCGCGTCGTCGCACACAGGAATCTGATCATTACGGCTTCGGCTCACAACGTGAACGAGCTTACCCATCTTCATATCTGGGGCTACCGAGGTGAAATCGCGCTCTATTACCGACTCCAAACTCATCAATGTGAGCACCGCCCGGTCGGTGTGGTGTGTTATCAGTTTGCCCTGTCTCGCAAGACGCATGGCGTATATACTGTGCGGCTCGAAGATAGAAATGGTGAGATAAGCGCATACGCTCACAATCATCAGTGGCAAAAACAGTTGATAACCGCCCGTGAGTTCTGCGATCAGGAATATTCCGGTAAGCGGTGCGTGCATCACTCCGGCCATCACTCCGGCCATTCCCAGCAGTGTGAAATTCTTTTCCGGTACGAACACGCCAATCTGATTAATGTTCCAAACGCGCGCGAAAAAAAAGCCCATGAAGCCTCCGATGAACAGCGAAGGCGCAAATGTACCTCCGCATCCGCCGCTGCCGTTGGTTGCCGATGTCGCAAAAACCTTTGTTGCTATTACCAGTCCGACATATAGCACGAGCAGATTGCCGTGTCCGGCGAAGAGCGACTGGTTGAGCAACTGTTCCCAATCGGCCTCCGTTCGGCCGTTGATGAATATCGACAGACAGTCATATCCCTCGCCGTAGAGGGCTGGGAAGAAGAATATCAAGGTGCTGAGCAGCGAGCCGCCCAGCAGTAGTTTCACGTAGGGACGGTCGGAGAGGCGCGCGAAGCCGTTCTCGCACCACGTCATAAGCCGCATGAAATAAAGCGAGATAAGTCCGCAGACGATGCCGAGCAATATAGTTGGCGGAACGCGCACAAGCTGCCATGCCTCGTCAAGATGGAAGTCGAAGAGCGATGCGCTGCCCGTAAACATATACGAGAAGCACGTCGCCGTGACGCTTGCTATCAATATCGGGAGCAGCGACCCCATTGTCAGATCCACCATAAGCACCTCAAGCGTGAATACCAGTCCGGCTATCGGAGCCTTAAATATGCCTGCAATGGCCGCCGACGCGCCGCATCCCACGAGCAACATCAGCGTTTTGTTGTCCATTTTGAATAGCTGTCCGAGGTTGCTGCCTATGGCAGAACCCGTCAGTACAATAGGTGCCTCGGCGCCCACCGAACCACCGAAACCGATGGTTATGGCCGAAGCGATTACCGAACTCCAGCAGTTATGCTTTTTCAGTCGCGACCGTTTCGATGCTATCGCATACAGCACACGCGTGATACCGTGCGAGATATTGTCGCGCACGATATATTTTACGAATAAATAAGTTAGGTAGATGCCTACTACCGGGAACAGCAAATAGAGCCAGTTGAATCCCTCCGCGCGGAATCCGGCACGCAGTAGGAGTTGTATTTGATGTATTATGCCGTGCAGGACGAATGCCGCCACGGCTGCGAAGAAGCCCACAAAGAAAGCTAATAGCAGCGTGAACTGCCTGTCGCTGACGTGAGCCTCGCGCCATGCAATGAGTTTTTCGAGTCTTGTCGGTTTGTATTCTGTTGTCTCTGTCATTTACGAATAATCGTTACTTCGCCGTTCTCGGCCAGTTTTATGATGCTCGATGGAGTGTGAGGTTTATGTTCCTGACGTCGAGATTGGCATACATAGTCCACCGCGTTGAGAATATCCTCCGAGATGTCGCAGTAGTTTTGTGCTGCCGGTTCACCGCTGATGTTCGCGCTTGTGCTGACTATGGCTTTCTGAAAACGGTAGCATAACTCGTGAGAGAATTCTTCCTTTGTTATCCGTATGCCAATGCTGCCGTCCTCGGCTATGAGGTTTGGTGCCAGTCCCTGCGCCCCATCGAGAATCAGCGTTGTCGGTTTCACCATTACGTCTATCAGTTGCCATGCCGCGTCGGGTACGTTTCTGACGTATCGTTGCAGTCTCGCGTCGGAGTCGACAAGGCATATCAGTGCCTTCGAGTCGTCGCGCCGTTTTATCTCATACACTCTTTTCACGGCCTCGGCGTTAGTCGCATCGCAGCCTATTCCCCATACCGTGTCAGTAGGGTAGAGTATTATGCCGCCTTTGCGCAGCACTTCAACAGCATTCTTTATATCGTCTTCTCTTTTCATAATTTCTATTTATATATGCAATAATAGTGCAACAGAGGGTAATCTTCTTACCTCTAAATAAAAACTTAGAACTCGCTCGAAAAGTGGAACTTGATGTTTTCAAAGTCTTGTTGCGCCATACTGAGGACATATCCTGAGTCGGCGAGGAATACATCGCGACCGTCACGGTCCTTAGCCATATATTGATATTTGCGTTTTTTGAAGTTGTCAAGTTCCTTTTCGTCGTCGCTCTCTATCCAACAAGCCTTATACAGGTGTACTGGTTCCCAACGGCAACGGGCGTTGTATTCGTTCTCAAGACGGTATTGTATGACCTCAAACTGAAGCTGACCAACTGTTCCGATGATTTTGCGGCCGTTGAATTGGTTGACGAACAACTGTGCCACACCCTCATCCATAAGCTGCTGGATGCCTTTCTCCAACTGCTTCGACTTCATCGGGTCGTCGTTCTCGATGTATTTGAACATCTCCGGACTGAACGATGGCAGTCCGCGGAAATGAATCTGTTCACCTTCCGTCAGTGTGTCGCCAATCTTAAAGACACCATTATCGGGCAGACCGACTATGTCTCCGGGGTAGGCTTCTTCGATGGTGCTCTTGCGTTGAGCCATAAACTGTGTGGGAGAACTGAATCGCATGGTCTTGCCCATACGCACGTGGAGGTATGGCTGGTTGCGAACGAACTTACCTGAGCACACCTTGCAGAACGCAATACAAGAGCGATGGTTAGGGTCTATGTTGGCAGTAATCTTGAAAATGAATCCGCTGAACTTCTGTTCTTCCGGCTTTACCTCGCGCTCTTCGGCCTTAGTGGGACGTGGCGAGGGGGCTATCTCAACGAAACAGTCAAGCAGTTCCTGCACACCGAAATTGTTGAGAGCCGATCCGAAGAACACGGGAGCGACTTCTGCCGAGCGATAGGTTTCCACATCGAACTCTGGATAAACGCCTGATACCAGCTCAAGGTCATCACGCAGTTGAGCCGCATCAGCCTCGCCAACCTGTTGTTCCAGTTCATTTGAGTTGATGTCCACCTGCACTTTTTCTGTCACACGCTGCTTGTTTGGTGTGAAAAGGTTGAGCTGTTGCTCGTAGATGTTATATACGCCTTTGAACCTCATTCCCTGGTTTATTGGCCATGATAGTGGCCTTACCTTTATTTGCAGTTCTTGTTCAAGTTCATCAAGAAGGTCGAACGGGTCGCGGCCCTCACGGTCCATCTTATTTATGAAGATGATAACCGGCGTGTTTCTCATGCGGCAAACCTCCATGAGCTTGCGTGTCTGAGTCTCAACACCCTTTGCCGAGTCGACTACGATAATAGCCGAGTCGACGGCAGTAAGCGTGCGGTAGGTGTCTTCGGCAAAGTCTTGGTGACCTGGAGTGTCGAGAATGTTCACCTTGTAATCTTTGTAATCGAACTCCATCACAGAGGTAGACACCGAGATTCCACGCTGTTTCTCTATATCCATCCAGTCGGATGTAGCGGTTTTGCGTATCTTGTTGCTCTTCACTGCACCAGCCACCTGAATCTGTCCGCCGAACAACAGGAACTTCTCTGTGAGCGTTGTCTTACCCGCGTCAGGGTGTGAGATGATGGCAAAGGTGCGTCTTCTTTCTATTTCGTTCATTGTTATTGTCGTTAATTCGTTTTTCTAAAAGAGGAGAGGGGAGAGAGAAGAGAGGAGAGAGAATACTTTTTGAGGATGGAGGATTGGGGATTGAGGATTGAGAAATGCTTCTTTGTGGTAATCGCATTAAACTCTTTTGAGTAATGTCTGACCTCCCGACTCCTGTCTCCTGTCTCCTCGAAAAGCTTAAAGCTCCCCGATACACTCTTGTAACGACTCCTCCCAGTATGGCACTTCAATGTCGTAGGTATTCTTAATCTTCGTCTTGTCGAGCACACTGTAGTGCGGACGGTTTGCCGGGGTGGGGTTTTCGGCCGTGTGGAGAGGCTTCACGTGGCAGCCATTGATGCCCGCAATGCGATGGATGGCTTTGGTGAAGTCATACCAACTGATGACACCCTCGTTCGAGAAATGATATGTTCCCGGCACGATGCCCTTGTTTACGGCCGTCATAATGGCCACGGCAAGGTCGCGGGCGTATGTCGGAGTGCCTATCTGGTCGAAGATAACGCCCAGCTCCGACTTCTCTTTTCCGAGCCTGATCATCGTTTTCACGAAATTGTTTCCAAAGGTGGAGTAGAGCCAGGCTGTGCGTATAATCATCGTTTTCTTGCAAAGTTTCTGCACTGCAATCTCTCCAGCGAGTTTCGTACTTCCGTAGACGCTGTCCGGGCATGGCGTGTCGGTTTCCACGTATGGCGTGTGTTTCGTTCCGTCGAACACGTAATCTGTGCTCACTTGTACGATCCATCCGCCACGTTTCTCTATCGACATAGCCAAGTATGCCGGTGCTTCAGCGTTCAATGCAGTACACAACTGCTTGTTGCTTTCGGCTTTGTCTACCGCCGTATAGGCCGCACAGTTTATGATTCCGTCAATCTTGTTCTCCTGTATAAATTGGTCGATGGCGAGTTGGTTGGTAATATCCAGTTCTGAGACATCGGTATTGAAGAATGTGTGTTGTGGGTTTACTTTCTCCAATATCTGTATCTCGTTGCCTAACTGACCGTTACATCCTGTTATTAATATGTTCATAGTTGTATGTTTTTATTCTTTAAGTTTCGTTTCCTTGTTGTTTGTCATCCTTTTTAGTCGAACTCAAGCCCCTCATTCTTGTCTTTCAGATAATAGTCAGACAACATTCCAACGAGCGTAGTAATCTCTTTAATGGCGTTTGCAGTCTCCGTGGTTATTTCCTTCTTCTGCAATCGCAGCATCATAGTGCCATACAAGGCGTTGAAACAAGTCTCTATCTCGTTCTCCTCCTTATTTGCTCCCTTGTTGCGTAGCTCTACAATGAACGGCAAAACACGATAGTACTCAGCATTATAGAATGGGAATTTACTTGAGTTTAACAACGCACCGTGAAACTCTTGCAGGTCTTGCATCAGTATTTTGTTAATCTGAAGGTGTCCTTTCTCCCTCACACCCTCTGAGTTCATCATACGCACAAGGTCGCCAAACCAGTCTGTTTCCTCCTCTTTCTGCTCGTCGGAGTAGTCGAATTTATCGATATATTCGCGCTTAATCGCCGTCAGCGAGCATCCGTAGGCGCGTATGATATCCTCTATCTGCCACATATAAAGCAGATATTCGGCAATAGATTTCTTTCTTAATTCTTTTGCTATATACATAATATATAATATACGTAAATGAAAAACACTTAGAATTCGGGCAGTTGATACAGATTGAACACCAATCCGAACAGGGCAATGAGCGAGAAAATCATTACTACAGAGCCAATAACCTTGTTGATTATGGTTATTCCGTTAGGGTCGAAGATGTTGCGTAGCTTGTCGATGAGCCATGTCAATCCGAACCACCACAGCAGTGCGCCGAGTACAATACTTAGATAACCGACAGACATCTCGAGCGGATGGTCGGGTATGACAAACGCAAACTGTGCGAATGTAGCCATGAAAAGGAAGATGATAAGCGGATTGCTTAGCGTAACGAAGAATGCCGTTATCGCATTATGGGTGAGCGTACCTTTCTTGTTCGAGCTTTTGTGGGCGTTCTTCATCGGGTTCGATTTGAAGCAATAGATGCCGAAAATAAACAGCATGATAGAGCCGGATATCTGCAACAAATATTTGTTGTGTTCATTATTGATGAAGTCCATGACGAAACTCATGCCGAGTCCGGTAAGCAGAGCGTAGAAAATATCGCTCGCTGCGGCTCCCACTCCCGTGATGAAACCAAACCAGCGGCCTTTGTTCAAAGTACGCTGAATACACAATATTCCGACCGGACCCATCGGAGCCGAAGCTATTACACCAATGAGTATGCCCTTGATAATGCAGTCAAGAATATCTATATGAAATGGAAAAGGTAAATTCATAATCGATTGCAAAATTGCAAAAATTATGCGAAATAGGCAAATTTACTATCTAAAACTTTGCGTAATAGCATATTTTTAATAACTTTGCCAATTAAGATATGAATCTTAACGATTATTTCTAACTAAAAAATAAAACATATTTATGAATACACAACAGCAGAAACCTTATGTTATAGGTTTGGATTTGGGCGGCACAAATTCTGTGTTTGGAATTGTTGACCAGCGTGGTGAGATTAAAGTTACGACGGCAATCAAAACACAAGGTTATGAAAAAGTAGAGGATTACGTAAAGGCATCGGTAGATGCTCTTCAGGTGATTATCGATCAGGTGGGCGGCATTGAGAATATCAAGGCTATGGGTATCGGTGCGCCTAACGCCAATTTCTATAAAGGAACGATTGAGTATGCACCGAACTTGTCATGGGGGCACGATTGCATCGTGCCTTTGGCAGAACTGTTTTCCAAGGCGTTAGGCATTCCTGTTGCACTTACCAATGACGCAAACGCCGCAGCCATTGGCGAGATGACCTATGGCGTGGCTCGCGGAATGAAGAACTTCATCATGTTGACACTTGGTACAGGAGTCGGTTCGGGTATCGTGATAAATGGCCAGATGGTTTACGGTTGTGATGGCTTTGCCGGTGAGTTGGGACACGTAATCATGCGACGTGATAACGGACGCCTGTGCGGTTGTGGCCGCAAGGGATGTCTTGAGGCTTACTGCTCGGCTACCGGTGTGGCTCGCACAGCACGCGAAATGCTCTCTACTACCGACCGTCCATCGTTACTCCGTGATATGAATCCTGACGATATAACCTCTCTTGATGTGTCTATCGCTGCAGGAAAGGGTGACGAGTTGGCAAAGGATGTGTATGAGTTTACAGGTAATATGCTTGGTGAGGCGTGCGCTGATTTCACAGCGTTTGCTTCTCCTGAAGCTTACGTGTTCTTTGGTGGTATGGCAAAAGCTGGCGATCTCATTCTTGATCCTATCAAGCGCAGCTATGATGCGAACGTGATGCCGATTTTCCGTGGCAAGGCTCAGTTCTTGGTGAGTGCGCTCGACGGTGCTTCGGCTGCTGTTCTTGGTGCTTCGGCTATCGGTTGGGAAATCTAATAAGGGGTAATTTATAGCTCCGCCATAAATACATATGCGATGATTATTGAGACGCGCAGACGTCTTGATAATGAATTAGAGAGGCTATGTTCATAAGCATGGCCTCTTTATTATTGCCTTTTCACAATGAAGAAGACCGAAAGCGAAAGTGAAAAATTATGCAAAAATTTTGTTTTGATATTGGGCTCGGTATCTTAAAATTACGATGTTTTTTTGCTAAGAATATTCTGAAAAATCTTTACAACTATACCCTCTAAAACTCGCGTATTTGCAATCAAAAGTTTCTTTGCTTGAAAATATAGCGAAATTCGGCATTTTAAGCTGTTTTGGCTTAAAATACTGATTATCAGAAAGTTATCTTGTTTTTCGCTCAAAATATGACTTTGAAAACGCTAAAATAGCCACTCAACATTGTCAAAGTGGCACTTTGAGAGCCTCAAAGTAGTACTTTAAGCTCCTAAAAGTGGCACTTTAGCGTCCTCAAGTGGCTACTTTGAGACCCTAAAAGTGCCACTTTTGAACGCAAACAAACGTTAAATCGCACCAAAAAGGTCGTTTTCGGCGTTTTCGGGAACGACAAATTTTGATGGAAAATGACTCCTTTTTTTCCTAAAAGTGGCTCTTTTAGAGCTTAGAAGTATGATTTTTTGACTTTTGAGGCTTGATTTTTTAAGTCGAAAAGTGGCGAAAAGACCTTAAAAGACCTATATTTAACATTCGTTTACGTGAGAGGGTCTGCTTCTCAGAGGGGTGATTTTTGATAAATATTCTTTACAATTTTGAAGTATGAAGGCTAATATTCTGATATGTGAATGATTTCCTTTTTATTGTTTTAATTTCTCGAATAAAAAGTGTATATTTGTATTTTCTTTCAAAATAAAATGGTATTTAAGGGGATTATGGATAATATAAAAGGATTTGAGAAAGAATGGCAGAAGATGCTGGACGGCGAAATCTACGAGGCATTGCATCCGGAGTTCTTGCGCCGTTTGGAGGAGACGCGCGAGCTGTTGTGGGAATATAATAACCTGCGCCCGTCGGAAACGAAACGGCGCGAGGAAATCATACGCGGCCTGCTGGGCAGTTGCGGAGAACGGTTTCACATCAATCAGCCCTTTCGTTGCGACTATGGATGCAATATCCATATTGGCAACAACTTCTTTGCGAATTTCAATCTGACGATACTTGACGAGGGCGAGGTAAGGATTGGCGAAAACGTTTTTATTGGTCCGAACGTGAGTATTTACACTGCCTGCCATCCGCTCAATGCCGAGGAGCGCAATACGGGCGTGGAGTGGGCTGAGCCTATAACCATAGGAAACAATGTGTGGATAGGCGGTAGCGCGACCATCCTGCCGGGAGTTTCTATTGGCGACAATGCGGTCGTGGGAGCCGGTAGCGTCGTTACCCGTGATGCAGCCCCCAATACTGTAGTTGCAGGAAATCCGGCAAAGGTTATCCGGCAGATATGATTCTGTGGGGGGCTTCTCCATGCAGTTCTCTCATTTACTTTAGAACTGTTTTTGGGTGGCGCACGTCGGACATCTTTAAGTAAGATAATAATAGGATTTAATTATTAATGTCATTATAAAATAAAACAAATAAAAATGCTGTACTGGATTTTATTGATATATTTGGTTGTTGGCTATTTCTACCCTGTGGTTGGTTTGATAGCTTTTATCTGTATGATTGGCCCTGTCTCAATGTCGGTGTTTAAGGGTAGATATTGGTGTGGACACATCTGTCCGCGTGGCAGTTACTACGACAAATTGATTAGTAAGGTGAGCAGGAACAGGCCGATTCCCGCATTCTTCAGAGGCCGTCTGTTCCGAGGTTTCATGCTTTTGCTCATTTTTACCATGTTCGGTGTACAGATGTATTACGCCTGGGGCGATTGGAATGCTATGGGCAGAGTGTTTTGGAACATCATCTTTGTCACCACCATCGTGGGCAGTGTGTTCAGCATTATCTATGCTCCGCGCACATGGTGTACGTTCTGTCCGATGGGAACACTGTCGGCAATGGTCGCTCCGCGCAAGCATAAGAGTACGTTTAAGAATATCCATGTCGCCGACAAATGTATCCAGTGCAAGCTATGCGCAAAGGTGTGTCCGATGCAACTCAAGCCATACGAGGCCAAAGGTGTAGCAGAGGGACTGCTTGACGGCGATTGTATCAAATGCGGAAAGTGCGTCGGGAAATGCCCAAAGCAGGTTATGGAAATGCGAAAGATATTATAAATATGAATAAAAGAGAATATATACAGGCTACCAAAGCGTTTCGAGATTGAATATTTGGGGATAGGATTTACATAAGAGAATGAAGTTGACAATATATAAAGGACGCCCCGGTAACATAACGGGGAGGCAAGAGCGTGAGGTAAGGGTGTACGATCTGTTGGATAGTATCGGTGTGGATTATGACCGCCTCGACCATGCACCGGCTATGACAATGGAAGTGTGCGATGCTGTCAATGCTGCTTTTGGCAGAATGACCCTTGAGGAATTTAAGGCGGAGGACAGCAATGACCGCACCAAGCATGCCATAATCTGCAAGAACCTGTTTTTATGTAACCGTCAGAAAACAAAGTTCTATTTGTTGATGATACCGGGAGATAAGAAGTTCCTCACCAAGAACCTGTCGGCACAGATAAATTCCGCAAGACTATCGTTTGCCGGTGAGGAAGATATGCTGAAATTTCTTGACGTTACTCCCGGCTCAGTATCGGTGTTGGGACTTATGAACGACCACGGCCATATTGTGCAATTGCTCATAGACAGTGATGTCCTGCAAAGCGAATATGTGGGATGCCACCCTTGTATCAATACATCAAGTCTGAGAATGAAAACTAAAGATTTGATGGAAAAAGTAATTCCAGCATTGCAGCACGAGCCGGTGATTGTTAATTTGTGAGGTATAGGGAAGGGGATAAAATTCGTCTCTTTGCATAGAGACAAACATCCGTGTAAAGCTGGTAACCGCTTCGCTACAGTTGTGATTTGCTTAAAAATTCGTATATTTGCATAGAGACAAACATCTGACGGCACGGAACGTGCTGTGCGCAACTTGTTGTGATTTGCTTAAAAATTCGTATATTTGCATAGAGACAAACATCCTGCAAAGTTCTTTTCCTTTATGCCGTCGGTTGTGATTTGCTTAAAAATTCGTATATTTGCATAGAGACAAACATCAGAATCATTAAAGATGGTGGTTTAACACATGTTGTGATTTGCTTAAAAATTCGTATATTTGCATAGAGACAAACATCCTTTTGGCATTTACAACACCCTCAATGATAGTTGTGATTTGCTTAAAAATTCGTATATTTGCATAGAGACAAACATCGAGTTGACCAACAGAAGAAGTAAACCCTAGTTGTGATTTGCTTAAAAATTCGTATATTTGCATAGAGACAAACATCAGAAGCATTGGCTTTCTCTTGCAGACAAGCGTTGTGATTTGCTTAAAAATTCGTATATTTGCATAGAGACAAACATCTTTGTAAGCGTCGCAGCCATAGGCGCAGCGTTGTGATTTGCTTAAAAATTCGTATATTTGCATAGAGACAAACATCGCAGCAGCATTGTTAGCCCTCATCTCACTGTTGTGATTTGCTTAAAAATTCGTATATTTGCATAGAGACAAACATCCTTTGCAACAAATTCAGCATTTTCAACGTCGTTGTGATTTGCTTAAAAATTCGTATATTTGCATAGAGACAAACATCCATCATCAAGAACATCTGCAAGCATTGCGGTTGTGATTTGCTTAAAAATTCGTATATTTGCATAGAGACAAACATCCATTATAAGAATTAGGATTAGGAGCTGTCGTTGTGATTTGCTTAAAAATTCGTATATTTGCATAGAGACAAACATCCACCTCTTTTGAAAAATAAAGATGAATTAGTTGTGATTTGCTTAAAAATTCGTATATTTGCATAGAGACAAACATCGTCGTCTGCTGGAATAGCAGCTCACATGTCGTTGTGATTTGCTTAAAAATTCGTATATTTGCATAGAGACAAACATCGTATAAGCAGATTCCAATGCTGGAGCAACGGTTGTGATTTGCTTAAAAATTCGTATATTTGCATAGAGACAAACATCAATATCCGGTAAGATAGGACAGTTCGACATGTTGTGATTTGCTTAAAAATTCGTATATTTGCATAGAGACAAACATCTCTTGAGGTCTTTTACCTGTCTGTCATACTGTTGTGATTTGCTTAAAAATTCGTATATTTGCATAGAGACAAACATCACTATTGGCCGACATATTCAAAACATTATGTTGTGATTTGCTTAAAAATTCGTATATTTGCATAGAGACAAACATCACTTTAGGGGCGCTCTGTATTGCTCCGCAGTTGTGATTTGCTTAAAAATTCGTATATTTGCATAGAGACAAACATCCAAGACGGGACAGCTCGGAGACGTAGATAGTTGTGATTTGCTTAAAAATTCGTATATTTGCATAGAGACAAACATCACATTGTTGATAACGCATTGATATACAGACTAATAGGAGAAATAATAGGAAATAAAAAAGATGGTTGTCGTAATAATAGAATCTTATCAGCTGATGGGATTCTATTATTGTATTTGGGTGTTTTCTTTGGATAAAATAGGTTTCGGAAGATACTGTTCTTAGCAATAATGATGACAAAGAATGTGCTTGAATGTTAAAAGATTAGAAAAGTTCAAGCTGTTGTCCTGGAGCATTTGGGACGAGAGGCTTCGAACCATAGAATACGTTTATATTGCCGAACTGTTTGTCTGTAATACACATTATTGCTACATGACCATATTCTGGCAGGAATGATTTTACGCGTTTGATATGTACCTCGGCATTTTCCATGCTTGCACAATGGCGCACGTATATAGACATCTGAAACATCGTAAATCCGTCGCGTTGCAGATTTTTGCGAAACAAAGCATACTCTTTTTTGTCTTTCTTTGTTTCGGTAGGTAAATCAAAAAACACCAATACCCACATAATACGATATTCACTAAATCGGTCCATGAAATCTTGATTACATTTCGGGATATGCGATACGGCGCAATTCGCCATTAAAACATCTGTATAATGACGCTGTTGTCTGGCTTGCCGCAACCATAAGCGGACTGCGTTTTCCGTTTATTACAACTTCTGTTGTCGGGATGGATAGCAGCTTTGCCTTTATGTCTTTTGTCATATCTTGTTCTTCACCGCTAAATTCTTTTACTATAGCGAAGACTATTTCGTCTACGTATGGACGGTATGGTTCCATGATGTCGTCTGCCAGACAATAAGCATTGTACCTGTTGTGATGATGTATGCCTAACGTAGGAAGCATTCCGCTGGAAACAAGAGCACGGGCAACTACGGCACGCAAGACTGCATATCCGTAGTTGAGAAGGTTGTTGGGATATATCCCGTCACGGTCGCGCGTGAAATCTTTTAGTTCATCAAAGTCTGAGAACAATGTTTTCCAGTAGTATGCAGCGGCGCGTCCCTCAAGGTTATCTGGGTCTCCGCTCTTTACGTCATTTTCCCAACGCCTCATGCAGCCAGTCTCTTTACTTGTCCAATGTGTTAGAATTGCTGCCTGATTTCTTATCTTTGCCTTTATAGTCTGCTGCCATAGTTGCTTTTTCAGAGGGAGGGAAGCGTCTATCTGGTCTCTGAACCGTTCGCTTTGCACAGAATTACCGCATAGTGGAAGCATGAGGCCAACGGGCATACTGCGGTTATC
The DNA here is from genome assembly GCA_900547005.1 of uncultured Prevotella sp. Classification (GTDB taxonomy): domain Bacteria; phylum Bacteroidota; class Bacteroidia; order Bacteroidales; family Bacteroidaceae; genus Prevotella. The sequence continues at coordinate 11,970 of URER01000020.1, read as the reverse complement.
ACAGGTTATAACGGCACTGTTGTTCTCCAGCAAAGCCTCTAATAACCCTTGTGTGATAGTTATCTGTTTGCTGTCAAGTACAACGATACCAATATCTTCTATAGGCTTTGTTATTTCTCCCTGCTGTCTCATGCGCTCGGGAAGAGTTTCGTTCCTGACAATATCAGGAAGCCTTATCACCATCTGTCCTTGCCGTAGTGACAGATATGCAGGGTTGCCGAAATATAGTGTCTTCTTTATCATGGTAATTTGATTTTAGTATTCGCCGACTGCTACGATTTGACCGATGTGGTTAACGCGGACTTTGACAATGTCTTTTATACTTGAAAGATTACAACGTTTCCACGTAATACCTTTTAGAATGTTAGAATCTATAACTGTAGTTTCAAGGTGATGTCTGAAAAAATAGTCTTTTGTTGCTAACTTCTGCACCCTAAACAGATTCTTGCTAATTTCCGCATAGTTATCTGCATTAAACAAATTAATATCATTAGGATTAAATCCACTCTCCTCATTTGGGAAAACAAAGTATTCATTCTGTTTCATAGTAAACAAGAACTGCCATCCTTCTGCTTTCTTGTAATCCTTGTCTATTATTGGCATTCCCATATTTGCACGCATTGTTGCTTCATAGAATGACACAACGTTTTCCTGTAGATTGCCGTCTGCATCACGATAGATTGCAACATGATGATTATTGCTTGTACTTACAAAGTCAACAGGTTGTTTCCCTCCATCGTTATCAAGAACAAGCCGTCCTTTATTATCATGTTTGTCATGTAGTGCCACGGCATTGCTTACACCACGTATTGTAACACGCTTAATGTCTATTCCTTTTTCTTTATTCAGCCATATCGGGTTGTCTTTAAGATTTACAAATGCCTTTTTGGGGTCGTTGCCATATTCCGCAAGACGTGCTTTCAGTATCTCACGAACGTGAACATCTATAACTTTGTCTATTTTAAGGTCAGGAGAAATCTCTTTCCTTATTGTATATACATCTTCAAAAGTTACGGTCGTAACCTTTTCCGGCACAGTCATAGTGTGCATATCATCCAAGAATATCGGATTTTTCTGAAGTGTATTGTTTCCAGTAAACGCCTTCTTTGAATTTCCATTATATCTTTTTAGCCTCTCGAGCAGTGCCATACGGTATTTCTGGTTGGCAACTGTAGCAATCTTTTCTTCTGTGAATGCAGCGTTCACTTTCTCTTCCTTTGTGACATACTGTTTTATTTTACCGTATATCGTCTCGTTATGCAACTGTCCGCGTGGTGTCAGTTGCATTTTTTTATTCTTACCGTTTCTTGTCTTTGTGACATTCAAGTTTCTTGTAACCACTTTATTCTTTGCCTTTATAGACACAAGGATATTATCGAGATGGCGTTTCGCTTCCGCCCTGAACACGTCAAGCGGTATAGGAGAGCAGAACTTAAGTTTGCCGTTATCACGGTAAAGTTCATTCTTTTCTATGGCATAAATGCTGCTACTCTTGTCGCTTCTTGCATTCATGTTGTTGAGATATTGAATGTAACTCCGCTTGGTAAAGGCTATGGTCAACGCATCCATAGCATGATGGCGGTGGTCGTTGCGTTTTGTCCAGTCTGTAATACGCCGTATCCTTCTGCCGTCTTTGTCTTCTATTATTTCTGTAAGTCCAAGCTTGTCATACTTGTCCCAGTTCAGTTCCTTCATCACGTCAACCAACTGCCAGTCTTCGCGCAGACGTGAAGTGACAGAACCGGTTGTTGTAACGACTTCCCTTGCAATATCACACAGTATCTCCCGTGCTTTCTTTGCAATGTATTGTGAATCGCGTAAGTCACGTTCTATGAATCCGTCTGGAATGTCAGCCTCCCTCATCATCAACTTGTCGCGTTTCGTCTTGCTTATTATACCCTTGCGGAATAGCTCTTCTATTCTCACTTCGTATCTTTTGATTTCCTCTGAATCATACTTACTGCAAACGAAATCGTAAGCAGTAGCATTGCTTTTCTCTATGTTGATTGCACGGGATTCTATGGTCTTGTTCGAGAAAGAATCGTCAAACAGTTTTGCCTGCGGAATGATATGTTCTATGTCGAACTCCTTGCTGAACAGTTTTTCCTGTGGAATATAAGTGTTGGAATATAGAGTTTTGAATCCATTATCCTTTAGTTCCATATACAGTTTATATCTGATAATGTCATTACGGCTTACATTGACAATACCAAATTCTCTCTGTAGTATCTTCTTATATTCCTCATGCTCTTTTGTGGTCTTGTTTATCGCTTTGGTAAGTTCCTCACGTTCGCTTGCACTCTTCTTCAGTTCGCGTGCAAGCTCTATTCTGATTTCATCGGGTTTGCCATATTCCTCGACTACGGAGTTCACCACGTTTATCATCTGATTAAGAATCTTCTCCACAACAGGATTGCGCAGGCTGTTACGTGGCAAAAGCCCCAAACGCTCTTTCAGGACCTTATTGTCAAGCTCTTCCCTTGTCAGAGATTCACTCGAATGACGGTATCCTGCATATCCACAGGCTACACTGTATTCCAAACCGTCTTTCATGTGTGGCAGTATCTTGCGCATGGCTTTTGAACTCAAGCTGCCGTAATCCTGTTGCAGGTTTATTCCTGCAATTATTGCAGCATATTCTTTATCGAAGCCGTATAGTTCTGAAATCTTATTGATAAGTTTCTCATTTCCTGATTTAGAGTTGTCGCCGGCAAAAGAGTAGAGCAGATGCCAAAGCATATATGCCGATTGCTTGTCAAACGCCTTGCCTTCGACAGATGCATCGAAATGCAGAATGTCTGTATTGAACCCAAGACCATTGAATATTGTCTCTATGATGTGCATGACATCTTTTGCCCGCATCTTGGAGAAATCATATTCTCCATGTCCGCTCATGTCTATTATTGTCTGACAGGCTTTTATCAAAGCCGCCATTGTTCGGTTGCCTTCGATTTCTTTATAGTTAAGGTCAAGTTCCTTATAGTTCTTGAACAATAGTTTCAGCGCCTCGTTCTTTGACATCTTTTCTTTGATGTTCAATTCATAGAACAGCGTCTCTTTCTCGTCTTGATAAAGAAAACGCTTACCTTGTTCCATACGGGATGTTGTTCCGAACAGGTCTGTGTCCTGCGCAGGGACAATCTCTCCCGATACTTGTATGTTGTTAAGTATTTGCCAAACCTTAAACTCTTGGAACAATGGTGAGGACTTCGGACACACACGCATTCCTATTGTCTTCAGTTTCTTCTTGCCGTCAACGGTTACTTCTATTTGTTTGTTCTCAAACTCACAGAAACTTATCAGTCCTTTCTGTGACTTCAACGGACGTTGATAGAATATTACAACATCGCGTATTTCACGCTTTAATTTGTCTGTAAGCTCCGCATGGAATTTGGCCTGTGTTTCCCATATTTTCTCAAACTCGTCCAAATAGTCCTGTCTGTAAAAGACTTTGTTCTTAAGACTATAGTTCGGATTTGTATCAAGTCTTTCCATAAGATATTGTCCTATGGTCTGACGTTTGAAATAAAGTTCTTTGCTCCTGTCGCTGATTTCGCCAAGATAACCGCTTGAACTGCTTATCTGTCCGTTAATTTCTTGTAATATAATAGTGAGTCTTTCAAGGTCTGTTTGTTTTGAGATACTTTCGACACGCCATTGGTAGTTCTCTTTTTTCAGCTCATTGCCTTTTGTCTCCCGTTTTATTCCTACCAGCGAGAATGATTTGGCGCATATTGCCCATGTCTGTTTCTTGTTCTTGTTTTTCAGTTCTTCTCTTAATTCATCCGTGAGGATTTCAGGATAGAACTGTTTCTGAAAATTCCATATTCTGTCGAATTCCGCAATCAAATCAGAACGGTAAAAGTCTGGAATATAGCGCTTGCCTCTTCTCATTGTGTCTAAGACATATTGTCCCGGGGTAATATTCTCATCATAGAGCTTGCGGGCAACATCCATACCGTCTATGATTTTACCCTCATCATCAGCATTCACCTTGCGGCTGCTCTTATATCCGCGCTTTTTGTTTATCATCAGGAGCACTCTTGCCAACTCCTCCAATGAAATCTCTTCAACGGCAGCCTTCGCTCTGAGCCTGTAGGTCTCAAAGGTTGTTCTGTTGCCGTTCTCCGCGAGCATGGTTTCTTCTGTTATGAAATGATTGGATTTTAATATCTCCAATAAACTTTCACGTCTTAGCTTATACCTTTGCAGATTACGTCTCATGCTGCGTTTCAGGGTTCTGTCCGCATTTGTGGTAATCGGCTTTCCCGCCTCAAAATTGCGTTGTTCATCAACGGTAAGAGGGTTCACCCTCACTCCAAGTTTTATAATAGAAGATTGTTCACCTTCATTTTCTTTCTCATTTACTATTGCCCATCCGATGCTGCTTGTCCCCAAGTCAAGACCTAATATCTTTTTCATAATTCGTGGCTTTCCGATTTAAGTTTCTAATTATATCGCAAAAATATAAAAAAATAATGAGGAAATAAGACTTATATCATGAAAAAACACTATATTTGCAATGAATTTTTAGCAAATCACAATAAGGATTATTCCGTTGTGAAAACATTCAGGTTCGTCCATCGTCCTTAACGGTGGACTTTTTTATATTCTAACTCCAAAAGGTGATCCTAAATATTCGTTGTTTTTCGTTTGTAATTTACTGACAATATAAACGGAAGAAGCGCATCGAAATTCGATGCGCTTCTTCATTGTAGTGACTCCGCTGGGATTCAAACCCGGAACCTTCTGATCCGTAGTCAGATGCTCTATTCAGTTGAGCTACGGAGCCGTGCTTTATTCATTTCTGAATTGCGAGTGCAAAGGTATAACTTTTCTGTGATACCACCAAATGATTGCGAAACTTTTTTGCGAAAAACTGCTTTTTACGGCCCGTTTTAACGTTTGTAAAGATTTTTGGCGGTGTTTTATGTGCATTGTGTAAGCCGCAATGTAATAATGCTTGTGTTCGGCTTTGTGTCGAATACAAGCATTATATTACTTTTTGTTTGTTGCGATATAGTGTTCTATCTGTTATGATATAACGTTTTGTGGATGATTCTCAACAAATGCCTTTATATTAGCTATGGCCGTATGCACAAGTCGGGTGCGTGCCTCTTTTGTTGCCCACGCAATATGTGGAGTGATATATGCGTTCTCGCATTTCAGCAGAGGATTGTCGGGTAATGGCGGTTCCTTGCTCAATACGTCGGCGCAGTAGGCTTTCAGAGTCCCGTCCTGTAGCGCGGCGGCCACATCATGTTCGTTTATGAGCGGGCCACGGCCCGTATTCACGAGTATTGCGCCTTTTTTGATTTTTTGCAGAGCCGTGGCGTTTATCATTTCGCGTGTGGAATCGTTGAGAGGGCAGTGCAATGATAGGATATCGCTTATCGATAGAAGTCCATCGAGAGTGGTTTTGTGTATGTCGTGAGGCAGGTCAGAGCTGTTTTTGCTTGTGTAAGCATATACATCCATACCGAATGCACGAGCTAATTGCGCCACTTTCATGCCGATGTTGCCCAAACCGACAATTCCGATAGTCTTTCCGGCAAGCTCTATAAGCGGAGTATCCCAGTAGCAGAAGTCCTTACAAGCCGACCATTTGCCATTTCGGGTTTCACCGGCGTAATGTTCTACGTGGCTTGCAACGGTCAGTATATGTGCGAATACCAACTGAGCCACGCTGTCGGTGCTATATGCCGGGATGTTTGTAACGATGATACCACGCTCGCGCGCGTACATTATATCTATTATATTATATCCCGTGGCGAGCACACCGATATATTTCAGTTTCGGCAGAGCGTCTATCTGCTCCTTTCTTATTGCCACTTTGTTTGTCAGAATGCAGTCAGCATCTCCGGCTCTTTCTATGAGTTGGCTTGGCGAAGTGCGGTCGTAAACTGTTAGTTCGCCGTATTCTTGTAGCGCGTCCCATTGCAGATCGCCCGGGTTTGCGCTATAACCGTCTAATACTACTATTTTCATGTTTCTTTTCTTGTTTTTTTTGAACGATATTTCTTTTGTTCTTATTCTTGCTTATACAGGTTTTGGAATAGAGTCTGATAGTCCTATAATTCTTGTAAAAGCCTTTTAATATGATTACAGAGGCTTTGTAACGTGATTACCGAGGTCTGGTAACATGATTACCATAGTTTGGTAACGTTGTGGGTGACGTTTACTCCTCGAATCGTTTGCCCCAACAAGTCATCATCCACTTGTAAAGACGCTCGTCGGACTGGCTATGCTGCGGATGCCAAAAGCGCGCGTCTGTGAGGGCATCGGGCAGATATTGCTGTTCTGTGAAGTGCCCAGGATAGTCGTGTGGATACTTATATCCGTCGTGATACCCCAAGTCTGCCATCAACTTTGTGGGTGCGTTGCGTATATGGAGTGGCACCGGCAGATTGCCACTGCGACGCACTTCCGCGAGCGCAGCATCTATTCCGAGGTATGCCGAGTTACTTTTCTGGCTCGTGGCGAGATATACGGCACATTCGGCCAGTGGTATTCTGCCTTCCGGCCAACCAATTTTCATCACCACGTCGAACGTGGCGTTGGCGAGCAGCAAGGCGTTCGGATTAGCCAAACCGATGTCTTCGGCTGCACTAATCACGAGTCGGCGTGCTATGAATTTCGGGTCTTCGCCGCCCTCAATCATGCGGGCCATCCAATAGAGAGCCGCGTCCGGATCGCTTCCACGTATGCTCTTGATAAACGCCGATATAATGTCGTAGTGCATTTCGCCGTCCTTGTCGTAGGCGAGCGGGTTCTGTTGCAACCGTTCCACCACCATCTCGTCGGTTATATCCACTGTTTCTGTTTCGCAAGAACTTACCACGAGTTCTAAGATGTTGAGCAGTTTGCGCGCGTCGCCGCCGCTATATCTCAGCAGAGCATCCGTTTCGGTGAGCTTTATTTCACGGTTTCGCAGCTCCGTATCGTTCTTTACGGCACGGTTTAACAGCTCCATGAGGTCCTCCTTTTCAAGAGACTTGAGCACATAGAGCTGGCATCTTGAGAGCAACGGGCGTATCACCTCGAATGAAGGGTTCTCCGTTGTCGCACCAATGAGCGTTACCGTACCTTTCTCCACAGCTCCGAGCAGCGAGTCTTGTTGTGACTTTGAGAAACGGTGAATCTCGTCTATGAAGAGTATTGGTGATGCCGAGTTGAAGAAACGGTTGTTCTCCGCCTTTTGTATCACGTCGCGCACGTCTTTCACTCCGCTTGTTACTGCGCTCAAGGTGTAGAAAGGTGTCTTTAGCTTGTTGGCTATTATCTGTGCCAAAGTGGTCTTTCCAACCCCAGGCGGCCCCCATAATATGAATGAAGAGATGCGTCTAGTGTCTATCATCTTGCGCAAAATAGCCCCTTCGCCCACAAGATGTTTCTGCCCGATATATTCGTCGAGCGTGCGCGGTCTCATTCTTTCAGCTAATGGTTCCATATAGATTTAATCTCGATAATCGTGTGTTTATAATATGTGAAGATAGTGTCAGCTATCTTATGCAAAGATAGTGCAAGCCGAATACAATAGAATTAATTCTTGATTGTTGAGGCGCAGTCTATCTTATGCAAAATTATTAAAACTATATTATACGGCAAAAAATCTTATGGAAAAAGTTGTGAAATAGAAGTAAAGTATATACTTTTGCAGCACATCAATCGAGTAACAATGAAGGTAACAGTTCTCCAAATGGATACAATATGGGCTTCGCCCGAAGAGAATGCCGTTGAGGCTGAAATACTTATGGCGTCAGAAAGGGACTCCGATGTGTTCGTTTTGCCGGAGATGTGGAACACCGGATTTGCCACAGAGCCGATGGGAATAGCAGAAGGCGGGGCCGAATCGGTGAACTGGATGATGAATATGGCGCGTGAATACGATGCCGCGGTGTGTGGCAGTGTGGCAGTGGAACTCGACGGACACTATTATAACCGCCATTATTTCTGTCTTCCCGATGGTACAACATACGCTTACGACAAGCATCACCTGTTTCGTTTCGGAGGCGAAGACAGATATTATGAGCCTGGCAATGAGCGTGTAGTGGTGGAATATAAAGGCGTGCGCTTCCGCTTGGTTACGTGTTATGATATACGTTTCCCTGAGTGGTGCCGGTGTCGGGAGGACTACGATGTCCTCGTTTGTGTGGCAAACTGGCCCGAGGAACGCGTCCTTGCATGGGACACACTGATACGTGCGCGAGCCATAGAAAACCAATGTATGGTGGTCGCAGCAAACAGAGTAGGGCATGATGCACATAATAAATATGTGGGACGCAGCGTTATCCTTAACGCATACGGTGAGAATCTTGCCCTTGCCGAGGACCGTAGGCAGATGGCAATAAGCGCGGGTTTCGATTTTAAAGCACAGCAACATTATAGAGAAAAGTTTTCCGTATTAAGTGAAATAGAGTATTAACGATAACAAATAAATATGAAACAAACATCAGATAAGACATTAACACTGAAGACATTGACGAAAAGCAATGTGTGGGACGTACAGGAAAACGACATCTTCCGACTGTGGGAAGGCGCAGAGAAAGATGCCGATATTAATGACAATGTGCGTCATTACATGGACATAATTCGTAGTGCGTTTAGTATTGAGGAAGTGCTGGTGGACAGGCCGGAAGTGATAAAGAAATATGAAGACCGTGGATGTCATGTAGGGGTGATAAAGGTAGATGACGTACAAAAGAAGTTTGCCATCAAGAAAAAGCCCATTCTGCGTGTTACCGACCTTACATACGAGAACATTCATCACATCACGGCTGCTAAACTGATAGAGGTCTTGGAGCGAAATTTCGGCGGCGGATGGGAGTCGTTGTCGCAAAGCATACGAGATATTATCGAAAGTGGCTTCGACATAAGTACTACTACGCTTCCAAAAGACCGACTGAAAAAGCCGGGTGGAATGTATGAAAAGAAACTCGCAGACGACTTTGAGGTGCTGGAAATCCCCAAAGGGTCTTGGGTTGAGGCAATATTTGCGAAGGTTAAACCTATCGTTGAAAGACCCAAAACTAATTTCAGCATAGATAATGATGGACTTGGCTCGGATTTTGACAATGATGACGAGGAATTACCAGAGGTAGATGACGATTACAACAAGCTGGACGAAGATGATGACGAGTATGACGAGGATAAACTAACGGAAGAAAGTTATCGCACAACGTTTGATACCACTCCTGAGGACCTGGAATTGGCCGAGGATGTAGTGGATGATGATTATTAAGAGATTTTTTTTATGAAAAATGGCTGCGTGCAGATGTTTGCCAAGCGTTGTGCACATTGACGTATAAAAAAAGACGAGTGTTGCCCACTTTACTTTCGTGTTATGAAAATTAGTGGGCAACACCTTTTTTTGTGTCTTTACTTGAAAGATACCAAACTGTGGACAAGCAGGCCATATATCTTTACTTTATAAAAAGAGTAAAAAGAAAGCTGGAACTATGGCGTTTGTGCGTTTTTTACTTTATCTTTGCATCTGTATATGCGGCGTATGTCGGCAACTAACGAATATTGGAACAGAATGGAAAGGATATCTTTTGAGAATGTGCTCCCGCAAGTCTTTGCACATCGGAACGACTTGGAATCGGATGTTTGGAAACAGAATATTGTTTTCGAAAAAGGACATCTGTATCTTGTCGAGGCCGAGAGCGGAAAGGGAAAGAGTACGTTTTGTAGCTATGTTATAGGTTATCGTCACGATTATTCGGGGCGTATATTGTTTGACGACCGTGATATTTCAGGTCTGAAGGTGCCGGATTGGGTAGATATGCGCAAATCTCATCTGAGCCATTTGTTTCAGGAACTTCGTCTTTTTCCGGAACTTACTGCATACGAGAATGTCGAGATAAAGAATCAACTCTCAGCCAGAAAGACCCGTGCGCAGATTATTGATATGTTCGAGCGTCTTGGTATTCCTGACAAAGTAGATGTGAAGATAGGGCAGATGTCCTTCGGTCAGCAGCAACGTGTGGCTATGATACGGGCTCTCGCGCAGCCGTTTGACTTTCTTCTTGCCGACGAACCAATCAGCCATCTTGATGATAGCAACTCTGAGATTATGGGCGAAATGATGATGGAAGAGGCGCGGTCGCAGGGCGCTGGAGTTATCGTTACGAGCATCGGAAAGCATATAGAACTGGATTATGAAAAAGTGTTGAAACTCTAAAAGGCAATGGGCGAAAGATATAAATTATATGTTTTGCTAAAAGTTGTAATGCGTTTGTAAATAACAAGTTATCATTTTTGGATAGAGTAAATAAAGATAATAGAATTAAAGATATAGATATGGGCTTAGTCTGGAGATTGTTAAGGCAACATATAAGTATCGGACAGTTTGTCGGGTTCTTCTTTGCAAATCTGTTTGGTATGTTTATCGTACTTCTCGGCATACAGTTTTATAATGATGTGATACCCGTATTTACGGCGGAAGACAGTTTTATGAAGGCCGATTACGTCATTATTAGTAAGAAAATAGGAACGGCAAGTACCATTTCGGGCGCATCAAATACTTTCTCGGATAACGAGATTGACGATGTCAGGTCGCAGAATTTTATTAAAGATACAGGTATATTCACCGGCAATGACTTTCGTGTCTCAGCCACGATGGGCGTGAGCGGTATGAATATACTCAACTCTGAGATTTTCCTCCAGAGCGTTCCCGACAGGTTTGTAGATACCTCTTTGGATTCTTGGACTTACACCGACGGGAGTAAGGAGGTGCCTATAATCATTCCGCGTACATATATAAATATGTATAACTTCGGGTTTGCGCAGAACCGTTCGCTGCCTAAGATTAGCGACGGACTTGTGGGGATGATTGACTTTCATCTTTTTATTTACGGTAACGGGCAGGATGACGAGTATAAAGGAAAGGTCGTCGGTTTTACCAATCGCATGAATGAGATACTTGTTCCAGAAAAGTTTATGAAGTGGGCGAATGAGAAATACGCTTCAAAAAACGCTTCTTCGCCCAACAGGCTGATAGTGGAAGTAACGAATCCGACCGACGAGAACATCGCAAAGTATGTGGAAAAGAAAGGTTATGAGATAGACAACGACAAGCTGAACGCTGAGAAAACCACTTATTTCCTTAGGATGATAGTGCTGATAGTGCTGGCTATTGGTCTTGTTATCTCCGTCCTGAGCTTCTATATCCTCATGCTCAGCATCTATTTGCTTGTGCAGAAAAATGCCTATAAGTTGGAAAACCTGTTGCTGATAGGCTATTCGCCGTTGCGTGTGGCTATGCCTTATCAGTTGCTGACCATCGGATTGAACCTCCTTGTGCTTGTTATTGCGCTTGTGGTACTGGTGATTGTCCGCAAGAGTTATATGGATATAATATACGTATTGTTCCCACAGGTAGAGGACTGTTCTATGATTCCGGCAGTATTGACTGGCTTGGTGTTGTTCCTTGTGGTTACGTTGATAAATCAGATTGCTATTTATGGCAAGGTGATGAATATATGGAAGAGGAAAGAATAGGCATAGAACGAACCTGTAAAATATAAATATTGTTATGGTAATAGATTTTGATAAGATTCCGGAAGTCCATCAGATGGATTTCAAAGGAGGTAAGGGAGCGCTCGATACGCGCAACAGTGTGGATGATAAATTAAGAATAATGTATTCCACTTTGAGGCCGGGAGCGTCGAGTGGACTGCATACCCATGAGAATAATTGCGAGGTTATTTATGTCATAAGTGGTGAGGCGACATTTCATTATGACGGCCAGATGGAGACCGTGAGGGTGGGGCAGTGCCATTATTGTCCGATGGGGCATTCGCATTATATGGAGAATCTGACCGACCACGATGTCGTTTATCTCGCAATTGTGGCCGAGCACCATTGAGGCAATGAGCATAAAGAGGTGTATATACCTTAATATAATAAATGAAAAGGTGCTGTGTCAAAATAGGCGCAGCCTCTTTTTTTTATATGGTGTAAAACATA
>URER01000019.1 GCA_900547005.1 uncultured Prevotella sp. | reverse complement strand
TGCTTTATGTTTTACACCATATAAAAAAAAGAGGCTGCGCCTATTTTGACACAGCACCTTGTTTATCCCTTTTTCTCTCTTAATCCTCTTCCGGAGTTATAAGTTTATAGCCCTTACCGTGGATGTTGATAATCTCAATCTGGTCGTCATCTCTGAGGTGCTTGCGCAGCTTGGTGATGTAAACATCCATAGAACGTGCGTTGAAATAGTTATCGTCAATCCATATTGTCTTCAGTGCAAAATCGCGCTGCAATATTTCGTTGGCATGACTGCAAAGCAAAGCAAGAAGTTCGTTCTCCTTTGTTGTCAACTTTGTCTGCTTGTCGCCAATGGTAAGCAACTGCTTCTGTGTATCGAAAGAGAAACGTCCGATACGATAGAAAGTAGATTCGCGGTTCTTCTTTCCACGAACGCGACGCAAGATTGCTTCAATACGGAACACGAGTTCCTCCATTGAGAAAGGCTTGGTGATATAGTCGTCAGCTCCGATTCTGAAGCCTTCGAGAATGTCTTCCTTCAGTTGTTTAGCCGTAAGGAAGATAATTGGAATCTCAGCGTTAGCCTGACGGATTTCCTGTGCAAGCGTGAAACCGTCCTTCTTAGGCATCATCACATCGAGGACACAAATATCAAATTTGGTCTTCAAGAACGCCTTATAACCTGCATCACCATCCGGACACAGTTCTACATGATAGCCTTTAGCCTGTAAATACTCACGAAGAAGCATTCCGAGGTTCTCATCGTCCTCGCATAACAGAATTGATAATTTCTCGTCCATAATCGTTTTTATTTAAGAATTAATACTATATTTTACTCGCTTATACTTTTATTTTACTCCTCTTTCAGCAACGGCAGCTTTATAATAAACTTTGTCCCCTTGCCGAAATCACTGTCTACATGAATCTCGCCGTCGTGCAAATCTATGATTTTCTTCACGTATGCAAGTCCGAGACCAAAGCCTTTCACATCGTGTACGTTGCCTGTGTGTACCCGATAGAACTTATCGAACACCTTTTTCAGGTTCTCTTTCTTTATTCCCATTCCCGTATCACGTATCGAGAGATACAGATGATTATCGTCGTTCCACGTTTTCAGGTATATGTCGATAGGACTATCCTGCTTTCTGTATTTCACAGCATTATCAAGAAGGTTGTTTATAACATTTTGAAAATGCACCTCATCAACATATATCGCCGACTCCACAGCACCTATATCGGTATATATTTTTCCGCCGGTATGCTCCACACGCAACGTAAACGAGTTCGCGATATTCTCCACCATTTCGTTCAAATCGAGGTGTTTCTTCTTGAATACTGCCTTCTTTCGGTCGAACATCGACATTTGCAGCACCTTCTCAACAAGGAATCTCAATCGTTTCGACTCGTCTATCACCACTCCACTAAGATGTTTCAGCATCGCAGGGCTCTTTGTTACAGAGTCGTCATTCATCATCTGAGCGGCGAGCGAGATACTTGCAATCGGCGTTTTCAACTCATGTGTCATATTGTTGATGAAGTCGTTCTTTATCTCCGAATAGCGTTTCTGACGGAACACCACAACAATTGTGAAGACAAAAGTTATCAGCAAGATGAGTGTGAACATCACAGACGGTATCATAAACCGCACGCTTGAGAAGATGTAATTGCTCATATCGGGGAAATGAACCTTCACGATTCCCATCTTTGTCTGTGGGTCGTTGCGGAACAGCACTTGGTCGTAGGTATAGTCTTCACCCTTTTCTGTATAGTCAGGACAGCGATATACCTCTCTGCCGTCTTGCGTAAGCACTGTGAAATGATACGGAATGTTTATTCCGTTATTCATCAGTTCCGCTTTCAAGTCCTGATCAAGCATCTTAAAATTGATGCGTTCTTTCAGCGGCTTGTCCGAAGCTGAATATAGAATGTTATACACCACCTCATCGAGCATTGACTTCTGATAGATGTACCGGTTGCGTACAATCTCCTGCATCGACTTCTTGGTCTCCGAAATCGTATTCTTGTCCGAGTGCAATATTATCGCTTTCGGTGTCTGCGCAGGATTGTTCTTCATTGTCTTCAATACGAATGAAGAATACATATTGCCGTCTTTGTCCGTAACAGGCGACTGATGTGTCTGCTTTGTCCCAGCATCGTTGCCTGCCTTTACAGTATCTTTCACGTATGATTTACGTTCTTTGGCATTTATGTCTTTTTCGAGATAACGCAATGTCTCGTTGAGTTCAAGGTTGCGCGAAGCCTGATACAACGCTCGATAGACGGACTCATCGAACTGTTCTTTCTTCATGTCGACCATCTCTTCGATGTAGCTCAACTGAAGAAAAAGCAGGGCGAGGAAAGACAATCCCATTATCACCGCAACTATCCATATCGTTCTCTTCTTCATAAAAGCAAAGTTAAGATAAATTCTTAAACGCTTAACAACTTAACGTTAATAATTTCGTCACATTTGCAGAAATTAACCCAAAAACCGATTATTAATTCAAATACAACAACTAACGTTATTACAAAAACTATTTTAAGCACTTGAAAAGAGAATAACAATAAAGTGGAAAGGGAAAGGAAAAGATTAAATTGGCTAAAAAAAATATTCCCCTCTATCCTCAATCGTGACAAAGGGGAATTAAAATTATTTACCCGCGTCGATTTTCCAATCTCCGTCTTCGTTCTTTTTCAGTTTTATGGTAGACTCTTTTTCAGAACCATCGCCATACTTAATCGTAGCTTTCACCTTTGCCTCATCCTCGTCAATGGTCTCTTCTCCAATCTCGTATGAGTCTATGCCACCTTTCTTGTCAACCTCACTACTAATCTTGCTTTCAAGCAATACAGCCATCTGCTCCCGGCTTTTCTTAAGCTCCTCGGAACTCATCTTAGCCTCGTCTTTCAGAGACACCAACTCCACATAGCCCTTGTAATCCTTGTTTTTCAGGCATTTAATAGATTTCTCGGCCACATCCTTAGGTGTCTTAGCACCTCCACAGCCACTAAACATTACTGCAAATAAGCACATTACTGCTACAAAAAGAATTTTCTTCATGGTTACTTAAATTTAGAATTAAACATAATTAGAACTTTATTATTGATTGAAAGTCCTTACATTTCAATATATCCGACGGCAACACACAATCTGTCTGCATACCCGGAATGGACAGTTGATGACGCTCCACGCCCTGCAACGGCTGCCCCACTCGTGCGAAGGAGAATGTTATCAGTTCTGTGCAACACATCTTTGTCGTGTCTTTCTCGTCATAATCATGGTCGAACAAGGTTTTCCGATGATATATCGCCAATGCGTAATGCGCCGCCCTGGCCGCCACGCGCGCGTCTTTATGGCGCAACACCTCGCCCTTATCGGCATATACAGAGGAGAAAAAACGTCCGAGACTGTCCATCTTCACCCTGTCAACATCGCCTTCAAAGTCTGGTTCGTCCGGCACAGCGTGCACAATCATCTTCGTTCCGGCCGAATCTACCACGATTCCCACGTGCGAATAAGCTCCGTTATTGTCCGCGAGCATCACCGCATGGCTCGTCAGTCCGCCTCCACAACGCAGCACCACGTCGCCCTCACGCAGAGTTAGTCCCTCCGGCATTATGCTTCCGGATACTTCTCCGCGCCCGTCGGAACAGGCTGAAAGGAAAAGCATGGCAGCAATAACAGCCGACCAGGCACTCATTATATTCCGTCTACGACTCCTCATCTGCATCACTCACAAAGCTGAAAGGGAGAATACTCCGCGAGCTAAACGACAAAAAAGGCTGGATCACAGACAATTACACTTAATGGCAACCATCTATGAAACAGCCTCATCATATCGTTATAAAGCCTTATTAAGCCTCATCATTTGCTTCTGCCTCATGCTCTGCGATAAGTTTGTTCTGGATATCATTCGGAACAAGCTCGTAACTTGCAAACTTCGTAGTAAACGAAGCGCGGCCACCGGTAAGCGAACTGAGCGAGATAGAATAGTTGCTGAGTTCCTTCAAAGGAATCTTCGCACTCAGTTTCTGATAGCCAGCCTCACTGTCCATACCCATAATCATGGCACGACGGCCCTGCAAATCGCTCATCACGTCGCCCATATAGTCGGCCGGAACATACACCTCGAGGTCGTAAATAGGCTCAAGAATCTTCGGACCGGCATTCTTGAACGCAGCCGAGAAGGCATTGCGTGCGGCGAGCATGAATGAAAGTTCGTTTGAATCCACCGGGTGCATCTTACCGTCATATACAATCACGCGTACATCACGGGCATAACTGCCTGTCAACGGACCCGATTCCATACGGTCCATGACACCCTTCAGGATAGCCGGCATGAAGCGTGCGTCAATAGCTCCACCAACAACAGAGTTGATGAACACGAGCTTTCCGCCCCACTCCAAGTCCACTTCCTCGCGGCCCTTGATATTCATCTTAAACTCCTGACCGTTGAACTTATATACTGTCGGATCCGGCATACCTTCTGCGTAAGGCTCCACGATGAGATGAACCTCGCCGAACTGCCCTGCTCCACCCGACTGCTTCTTGTGGCGGTAGTCTGCACGGGCCGACTTAGTGATGGTCTCGCGATAAGGAATCTTCGGCTCTTCAAACTTAACCTGAATCTTCTCGTTGTTCTCCAAACGCCATTTCAATGTGCGGAGGTGGAACTCTCCCTGTCCGTGAACGATGGTCTGATGCAACTCCTTGCTCTGCTCCACAACCCATGTCGGGTCTTCCTGACGCATCTTCAGCAGCGCTGCCATAAGTTTTTCGGTCTCGCCTTCGTTCACAGCCTTAATGGCGCGAGAGTATTTAGAGTTAGGATATTTGATGAAATCGAATTTCTGGTCAACATCCTTGCCGTTAAGTGTATTGCCAGTCTTCACATCTTTCAGCTTCACGGTACATCCTATGTCGCCGGCATTAAGCTGATCCACAGGAATACGGTTGGCTCCCGCGCAAGCATAAATCTGTCCGATGCGCTCCTTGCTGCCTCTGTCGGCATTCGAAAGGTCGTCGCCCGGCTTTATGCTTCCGCTCATAACCTTGAAGTAAGAAACCTCTCCGATATGCGGCTCCATACCGGTCTTGAAGAAATAAACAGACTCCGGAGCTGCCGAGTCGGCAGTAACCTCCTCACCACGCGTATTATGCACCTTCGGCATCTCGCTCACGAAAGGCACCACATTACCCAAGAATTCCATCAGACGGCGCACTCCCATATCCTTACCTGCGCAAACGCAGAATACTGGGAAGATAGAACGCGTTACGAGTCCCTTGCGGATGCCCTCACGCAATTCGTCCTCGGTGAGTTTCTCTTCCTCAAAGAACTTCTCCATGAGAGTTTCGTCATTCTCAGCAGCAGCTTCTACGAGAGCCTTGTGCATCTCCATAGCCTTGTCCATCTCCTCTGCCGGAATGTCCTCGATGATAGGCGCGCCCCCCTCGGGCTTCCATGAATACTTCTTCATGAGCAGCACATCGATAAGCGAATTAAAGCCCGGGCCTTCATTCAGAGGATATTGCACAGGAACAACCTTTGAACCGTAGATTTCGGTCAGTCGCTCCAGCACATTATGGTAATCGCACTTTTCAGCGTCCAACTGGTTGACAAGGAAGATTACCGGTTTCTTCAGTTTCTCCGTATATCTGAAATGGTTCTGAGTTCCCACTTCCGGTCCATACTGACCATTAAGCAGCAATATCGCCGTGTCAGTAACGTTGAGTGCCGTCATTGCCGCACCTACGAAGTCGTCGGAACCAGGGCAGTCAATGATGTTCAACTTCTTGTTGTTCCATTCCACATGGAACACGGTTGAGAAAACCGAGTATCCGTATTCCTGCTCTACGGGGAAGTAATCGCTCACAGTGTTCTTTGCCGTAATGCGACCTCGACGTGATATGATACCAGCCTCGTAGAGCAATGATTCCGTGAGGGTCGTTTTTCCCGAACCGTCATTGCCTAAAAGCGCAATGTTTTTAATCTCGTTTGTCTGATATACTCTCATATTTCTAATAGATTTAAGTTATTTGACTTTATAGATTTAAGTTATTCGACTTTAATGGGCTTAAAGTTAGTTATTTTGAAGCAAATTGCCAAATCATTTAATGAAAAAACGACAATATTTTAAAACATATTAGTATTTTTGCACGTAATTATGGCAGGTTTATACATTCACATACCGTTTTGTGCAAGCCGTTGCATCTATTGCGGCTTCTACTCTACCACACTTCCACAACTGCAAGACAGATATGTGGAGGCAGTGTGTAGGGAGATGGAATTTAGAGGAGAGAGAGACCTCTCCACCATCTACCTCGGTGGCGGAACGCCATCGCAGCTGTCGGCAGAAAACCTGCGTAAGATATTCTTATATATAAATAAGGTGTACGGAACCGACTTTAAGGAAGCGGAAGACGGCAGCGAGATGGAGATAACGATGGAATGCAACCCCGACGACATAACGCCCGAATTCTGCGAAACGCTATGCACACTGCCCGTAAACCGCATCAGTATGGGGGCGCAGACGTTCTCAGACAGCCGCTTGCGTTTCCTGCGCCGCCGTCATACGGCAGACGAGGTGCGCACGGCAGTTGACAGGCTGCGCAAGATTGGCATCGGGAACATAAGCGTGGATTTGATGTTCGGCTTTCCCGATGAAACACTCGAGGAGTGGAAGTCCGACATACGAGAATGTCTTGCGCTCAACGTGGAGCATATCTCGGCTTACAGTCTGATGTATGAAGAGGGAACGCCTCTCTATAAAATGCTCGTCGAGGGCAAGATAAAAGAGATTGACGAAGAACTATCGTTGCAAATGTACGAGACCCTAATCAATATGCTCACCGCCGCCGGATTCGAGCATTACGAAATCAGCAATTTCGCCAAGCCCTCCTTCCGTTCCCGCCACAACAGCAGCTATTGGCACGGCACACCATACATCGGCATCGGCGCGGCGGCACACTCATTCGACACGGTGTCACGCCGATGGAATGTGGCCGACATAAAGACATACATCGAAAGCATAGAGCGCGGTGAACTGCCATACGAGCGTGAGGTTCTTGACACCGGCACACGCTACAATGAGACTGTTATGACGGGCCTGCGCACGTGCGAGGGGGTAGACCTCAAATATATTTTAGACTCTTTCGGACCTAAATATGAGCGGCACCTGCTGAGCAACGCACAAAAAAACATCAGTCTCGGCAACCTCATCGTCGAAGACAACCGCCTACGTCTGACACGAAAAGGCATCTATACGAGCGATGGAATAACAGCCGAATTATTTGTCTGACAATCTTTGAAAAATCTTTACAACTATACCCTTCAAAACTCGCGATTTTTCAGACGAAAGTTCACTCGCGCTCAAAAACGCGAAAATACGGCTTTGAGAGCAATTTTAACATAAAACTCTGACAATCAACGACTTACCCCGTTATTTGTCAAAAATAACCGTTTTAGAACGCAAAATAGACCTCATTACATTGCAACGGAGCCTCCGTTAGACGCTAACGGAGCCACTTTTGGCTATTAACGAAGCCTCCGTTACACTCCAAAACGGCCTAAAACGGACTCTAAAAGTGCCACTTTTGAAAGCTAACAAACGTTAAATCGGACAAAAACGGCATTTTCCTGCGTTTCGGCGGACGACAAAATTTGACGAAAATCGGGGCGATTTTTTCCTAACGGAGGCACTTTTGGAATTTTGAGTTACTAATTTTGAGTCCGGAGTTGGGATTTTTGAGGTCGGGAAAACGGTGAAAATGAGTAACGGGACCAATATTTAACATTCGTTCACTCGATAGAATTGCTTTCCCCAAGAGGTGATTTTTGGTAAATAAAATTGACAATTTTCATTTTATAATTCCCCATAAGGGGGAAATAAAATGCTTACAAAAGAAGCGCCTCGACAATGATGCCGAGACGCTTCTTCTTTTTATAATATGAATTATAAGTAAGTCACCAAAACTAAACGAGACTATCTATGATTAATTTTAGTGACTTACTTAAGAGGACTTAAGTTCACCTATTGCAACTTACCCTGGTCGCCAAGATAGCTGTCCTTGAATCCGAGGAAATATAGAACGCCGTCGAGACCGATTGTATTGATGCTCTGCCGGGCGTTGGCAACGACACGGGGCTTGGCATGGAATGCAATGCCGAGACCGGCCTCGCTGAGCATCGGCAGGTCGTTTGCGCCATCACCAACGGCTATTGTCTGCGCAAGGTTCACCTTCTCCACCTGCGCTATGAGCTTCAACAGCTCCGCCTTGCGATGTCCGTCAACAATTTCTCCAACATAACGACCGGTCAGTTTACCGTCTTCGCCCACCTCCAACTCGTTGGCATAGACATAATCTATACCGTAGCGGCGTTGCAGATACTCACCGAAATAGGTGAATCCACCACTGAGGATAGCTATCTTATAACCGCAACGCTTCAGGATTGACATCAGTCGGTCGGCACCTTCGGTTATCGGAAGGTTCTCGGCAATCTCCTGCATCACGCTCACATCAAGTCCTTTGAGCAACGCCACACGCTCGGTGAAGCTCTCCTTGAAATCTATCTCGCCACGCATGGCACGCTCGGTAATCTCCCTTACCTTGTCGCCCACGCCGGCACGCTCAGCCAGTTCGTCGATGCACTCGGTCTGTATGAGCGTAGAGTCCATATCGAAACAAATCAACCGGCGCATACGACGGTACATATCATCGCACTGGAGCGAGAAGTCAATCTCCATTTCGGTAGAAAGCTGCATCAGTTCCGCCTGCATCTGCTGGCGGTCTTTAGGTGTTCCACGCAGCGAGAACTCTATGCACGCACGCACATTCTTGCACGGATTCTTCACGCTCATGCGTCCCGTGAGCCTAAGGATAGAGTCGATATTGAGTCCCTGATTTGCTATAACCTTCGTGGCTGCCTCTATCTGTTTTGCCTCCAACCTGCGCCCGATAAGCGTAAGGATGAACCTGTTCTTTCCCTGAAGGCTCACCCAGTCTTCATATTCATCGAGCGTGATGGGCGCAAAACCTATGTTTACGTTCAACTCCGTAGCCTTGAACAACAGTTCCTTCATCACCTGACCGGCATTCAGTTCACCGATGCGGATTAGAATGCCCAACGACAGGGTGCTGTGGATGTCAGCCTGACCGATGTCGAGTATCTGCGCATCGTATTTCGCCAGCAGTTCCATAACCGAAGCGGTGAGTCCCGGACGGTCTTGTCCTGTAATCCGGATTAATATCTGTTCCTTATTGGTTTCTTTTTGTTCCATGATTATTTTCTTTCCAAAATCTATCCGTAATCATATATATATGACACAAAAGTATCAAAAATGTATTTATCTTGCAAATCTTTCCATTACTATTTCCCTCAAATCAGCCAAAGAAGCGCATCACCGACTCCATAAACGGAGTTATTTCACGAGGAAAGACACTGCCGTAGCGGTCTATTGACGCCATTCCGTAGGCTATATAAAGCCGCCGCTTGGCTCTTGACATGGCCACATAGAACTTGCGCGCGTCTTCTTCGTCCTGCTTTTTGGTCTTATTATAGAAGTTGGGATAACGTCCGGCCACAGCGTCGAAGACGATAATATTGTCAAATTCCAGCCCTTTGGCCTTATGAACGGTTGTTACATACACCTTTTCGCGTATGCTGCGACTGTTGCAGAAGTCGGCTTCTTTCATCGTGTTCACATCCATTACATATCTGTCGATATTTTCCTTGAGCGACAAATGCATATCTGCCTCATCCATAAGGTCTTGCTCTATGTATGAGGTAACGTAACTAAGTTTACTTATCCGTTCTATAAATCCGCCATCGCACAAGTATTCATGTGCTTGCTTTATGGTGCTGACAATGGCCGGACAGCCCTCGCCCACCCGATTATACAACTGATTAACAGTACAGATATAAAGTTCTTTGTAGTTGGCACGCAACTTATTTATCAACGGCCGGACCTTCGGATGCGCCATGAACTCTCGCTGTTTGTGTGTTTGTTGCGATGCCTTAATATGGCACAGGGCCGTGAGACTCACCGTAGCAGCAACGTCATCGATGGCCTGATGCGAGTTGACGCCCTCAAGATTGAATGCTTTCAAGAGAAATTCCAGTTTATAGGAGTTCAATCCCGGCTCTAAAAGACGCATCAGACGCAGCGAGTCGAACACCCCGTCAGCCTGCTTGGATTGCCATTCCGACACATCAACCGCTCCACCGCAACGACGCTTTATATTGTTCTCCACGATGCGATAGTCGTAATCAACATTATGTCCAAGTAGCGGACGCGTTCCGACATAATCAAGGAAACGCCGCATTGCCTCATCGGCAGTCAGCAAGTCGCCGGTCACAGCGCGCTCATCGTAGATGCTCCGCAACGGATTTATCTTCGTTCCGAGCATCAGCGGTATGTCCTTATCGGTACGGATATATAGGTCGAGTGGTTCTCCGACGGCCTTTCCATCTTTTATCCGCATGGCGGAAATCTCGATAACATCATCCGCAAAGACATCAAGTCCTGTGGTTTCAGTATCGAAAACGACCATCTCACCACTCTCGTAAGCCGCTGCAAATTCAGCCGTATAGGTGGTATCGTCATACAAAAGGAAATCTACAGGAGATATAGACAGTTGCCTGAGCTTGCGCATAAACCGCCGTGCAAGCGGATTGCTCGCAAAGACATTCATTCCACGCAGCACTCTTGCCCAGCAAATGAAATTGTTCGGATTGGCAACCACATTCAGATGGGCGTTTATGAGTTTCATTTCGGGAGTATCGAAAAGGTCTCGTCCCGACACTTTGAAGTGCTTTAGTTCGGCATTCTCCATCGCCTCGCTTATCTTGTCGGCATCAGCGTTTGAACTGACTATCACGGCTGTGGTCTCATCCGGATAAGTCTCGTGCAGCGATTGTGCTTCTTTCACCACGTCAGTAACCTCGGCCTCATTTGTAGAGCTATACAGAATGCGCAGGCGGCCGGGCTCTGCCATATCCTTATTGTCGGTCTTTGGCAGCAAAGCACTATCTATATGCAGTTGCTTCTCGGCATATTCGTTGAACACTTCGAGCAGATAGCCGGGCGAACGGTGGTTTTTCATCAGATGATGCACATTGTTTCCCGCGCGCTGTTTCAGTTCCGCCAAAGTCTCGGTCTTGGCTCCCATAAACGAGAATATGGCCTGTTGCTCATCGCCGAGATACATCACCGTGGCATCATCCTTTGCGGTGAGCAGGTCGATGATAGCCAGTTGCATTGCGTTCAGGTCCTGCACCTCGTCCACCTGCACCCACTTGTATTTCCTGCACGTGTCGTCCTGTCTGTAACAGTCGTATGTCATGAGCAGCAAATCCTCGAAATCAACCATGTGATTATCCTCCTTATACTGCTCATACATTGCCGCATAATACATCTTGCGCAATGTCCGGCGCACCGGCTCGGCCTCTTTCCACGGCAGTGAGTCGGCATCGTCCATGAACGAGAGGGCATTTTCGTATATGCTTATCAGCCTTTCCTCGGTCGGCTCATAGCCCTGAATCCGGCAGATACGGGCTATTGCCGCGCGGTCGTCATCGGTATAACATTCCGGATGAAGATAGAGGTTGCGATCGTGCTTGTTGCGTAACTGATACATGAAATGCGACAGGAAGATAATGTTCTGATACTCTCGGTTGCGCCCGTAGTCTCTCATCACCGACTCCTCGGCCTCGTTCCGATAATCGGCTATGATGCTCACGGCCTCCTCATCGTCAATTATAGACGTGTCGGCCGGTACTTTACTTTCCTCAAACAGAAATTTCGAGCAGAAATGATGCACATTGCCCACCTGCAGGTCGGCTGCTTCATCATTGCCGATATAGGCATCTATGCGGTTTATCATCTCCCTTGCCGCACGGTTGGTGAACGTCAGGCAGAGCATATCGGCATAGTCAGTGCCTTGCTCACGTGCCCGCCGAATACGTTCCACCAGTATATGCGTCTTTCCGCATCCCGGAGGAGCAAGCACGAGATGGTAGCCGCCTGTTGCCTCTACCACTTTCCTCTGACTTTCATCGAGTTTATATTCTTTGGCTACAATATCTTTCATATTATATACCTTACTTATTGTTCAATATTCTTTATCCTTACAAAGATAGGTTATTTCCCAAACATTCACAATTATTGTACCATTCTTTTTACATTGTCTTTTGCAATAGAGCCTTTATAGAGCCTTAATCGGATTGCAATGACAGCCTAAAAACAATTCCATTATTTTGCCAATATAATTAATTTGCTTAACTTTGCAAACAGAAATAAAAGCGGTGAAGCGAAGAAACATATATGATACACATTATTATATATATGTGAGCTGACACCAGAAAAGAAGCGCAATAGGTTCACTAACGGCGTGATTAAAAAGGGAATCAGGTGAAAGTCCTGAACAGTCCCGCTGCTGTAAGCCGCCATTTGCGAGGCGAACACGATGCCACTGGAACGCTGTTCCGGGAAGGCCGTTCGCTGCCGGGCGGACAAGTCAGAAGACCTGCCATTGCGAATATCACCAACAGTCTCCGAGGAGGGACATGAGGAACAGACGATTATGACAAGAACGGAAAGGCGAAAAGGGCGCATCGCGACAGCTCTTCTCGGTCTGATGGTAGCCGGATGCCTGTCGGCAAACGCACAATCGCGCACCGACAGCGTGCAACACATCGATGAGGTGATTGTTACCGGCAGGGAAACAGACCGCAGCATCATTGCGACAGTACCGACACAGCAGATGGACAAGGGGCTGATGGAACGGCTCGGACTGACGGAACTGGCCGACGCGGTGAAGAAACTCGTGGGTGCGAGCGTCAAAGATTATGGTGGCATCGGCGGCATGAAGACCGTCTCTGTACGCAACCTCGGTGCCAATCACACGGCGGTGAGCTACGACGGCGTAGCTATCAGCAACACGCAGGCGGGGCAGATAGACATCGGCCGCTACTCGCTGAATGGTGTTGAGAACGTGTCGCTCGCCATCGGACAGGCCGACGACATCATGCAGTCGGCACGCCACTACTCGGCCGCCGGTATATTGGAAGTAACAACGGAACGGCCACACTTTGAGAACGGAAGCACAAGTATGCTGATTAACGTAGGCGGCGGGTCGTTCGGACTCGTCTCTCCTACTCTGCGCTTGTGGCAAAAGATTGGTTCTCACACGGCAATATCAGCCGATGCAAACTATATGAGAGCTGACGGAGCATATCCATTCACACTCGTAAACGGCAGGGAACGGACGCGCGAGAAACGCTACAACAGCGACATCGCATCGTGGAAAGGCGAAGTGAACCTGTATCATACGTTCCGGGACAGCAGCGAGATTAGCACAAAGGCGTATTATTACTATTCGGAACGCGGCCTGCCAGGCGTGGTTATCCTCTATAATCCTAACACCAACGAACGTCTGTGGGACGAGAATTTCTTCGCGCAGACGGTCTATCGCAAGCGCATAAACGACAGATGGCGGCTGCACGCCCGACTAAAATACAACCATTCGTGGAACAGATACGAAGACACGAACTCCAAATATCAGAACGGAAAACAAACGGACATAACACGGCAGAATGAGTATTACGCCTCGGCGACAATAGGATGGAATCCTCTGCGCAACGTAGAGGTAGCTCTTGCGGAGGACTTGGCATACAATAATCTGCGAAGCAACATCGCATCACAGCCAAATCCGGAGCGTTACACATCGCTGACGGCACTCTCTGCACAATACCGCAACGAAAGAATAACCATCAACGGCAATATCACGGGCACATATATGAGCGAGCAGGCCAATTTGGGAAAGTCTGCGGCGGAGCGTAAAAGGCTGTCGCCTGCGGTGTCGGTGTCCTACCGTCTGCTGCGCAACGAGAGTCTGTTTCTAAGAGCGATGATGAAGAATACATTCCGCGTGCCGACATTCACGGATATGTATTACCAGCACATCGGCAATACCAACCTCGTGCCGGAGAAGGCAACGGAATGGAATATCGGCATGACATGGAGTGGCAGACTGCCCGGAGACATCGGCATAAGACTCACGGCAGACGCATATTACAACAATGTGAAGGATAAGATTGTGGCGTTCCCGACCACATACGTATGGAAAATGACAAACCTCGGAAAGGTGGACATCAAGGGAATAGACGCATCTATCGCCATGCAAATACCTATCACAAAGAGCATCAGCGCGGAGATTGCGGCGGCATATACTTTGCAAAACGCTACCGACAAGACCGACCCGGAGACGGTTAGCTATGGCACGCAGATACCATACACGCCCCGCAACAGCGGTAACGGCTCGCTGACACTGAACACTCCGTGGGTGAACATCGGTTACAGCCTAATCGCTTGCGGCGAGAGATGGAGCATGATACAGCACAAGGAGGAATATCGGTTGAGTTCATATTACGAGCATGGCATTACACTGACACATGAATTCAAATTCAAAGGCGGCTCGCTGCTGCTGTCGGGAAGTATAAAAAACCTTACAGACAAGCAGTATGAGATAATTCAATACTATCCAATGCCGGGACGGAGCTTCTACGTTTCGGGAACGCTTAAGATATAACAGCCCCCTCCAACTCCCCCAAGGGGGAGAGAAGGGAATGGAGAAATGTCTGGTGAATGAAGAACGAAGAGTGAAGAGTGAAGAATCCAATACCTCATAAAGACGAAAAGGTAGCAACTTGCTAACTTGTCTACTCGTCGACTAACAAGGCATTTGTCTGAACTCCAGAACTCCTGTCTACAGTCTCCTCAATACGAATTTAACACTTAATAAAATAAAGATTATGAGATTAAGAAGTTTATTTATGACTGCGCTTTGCGCACTTGCCGTCATCGGAGGATTCACCTCATGTAGCGATGACGATGATTATGACGACTCATGGAAAGAAGGGTCGAAGGTTGAATTGCCCCAATACCGTGCGTTTATCCTTTGCGAAGGCACTATGGGCAAGAACAATTCCCATTTGTTTTTCGTAGACCCGACAACCGATAAGCCGATGGCGGGCGACATATATGAGCTTCAGAACGGCAAGAAACTTGGCGACACGGCCAACGATATGATTGCGGAGGACGGTTATATATATATCGTTATGAACGTATCGAAGCGACTTGTAAAGCTCAACGGCTCGGGCGTGGAACTCGCAAGCTACTCTTTTGATGACGAATTGGGCGAGCCGCGCAAAGTCGTCGAAGAGGACGGCAAGCTCTATGTAACCACTTATGGTGGCTATGTGGCCCGTTTCGACGCACAAACATTAGCATACGAGGCCAAAGTTATGGTGGATGCAAACCCTGAGGAGATTATAGAACACGATGGTTATCTGTATTGTGTCAACTCCGGTCTTGGCTCTGGCAATACAATTTCAGCAATCAACATCAGTACATTCACCTCATCCGAATCTTATAAGACACTCGACAACCCCTACTCTATATTTGAGGAAGACGACCGAATCTACGTTGTCGCTCACGGATTCTACGACCCGATAACATGGGAACACACGGAAGCTGTGGGCATATTCAACCCGCACACCCATGTTACGACACTCCTCGAAGGACAGCATCCTACCAATGTGATTGCCGTGGACAACACTCTCTATATGACAACATCAACAAGCCCGGACTGGGTCAGCTACACCACGACATTCTCAAAATGTAATGTTCTCACAGGCGAAACAAGTGAATGGACTCTCACCAACGCGCCAGCAGAGTTGACATCAGGCAATGTCTATATGCTTGAACGCAACCCATACGATGGCAGTTTTTATATCGCAACGAGCGATTACGCCACAGACTCGCCTGTATATCACTTTGACCGCAACGGCAAATACATCGGCAAGTTCTCTGCCGGAGGCATCTGTCCGAACTCAATGCTGTTCATAAGATAATCTCCTCGGGGTGAGAAGGAGACTGGAGACAGGAGACAGGAGTCCTGGAGTTCAGACATATGCATAAAAGAAAGAAAAGCACATTATAACTATAAAGAGAAACGGGCATTCCGCAATTCGCAGAATGCCCGTTTTCGTTATCCTTCATCTATTTCAACTTATCATATTCCTCATCTATGTGTAAAGAAGAAGAAAAAATAAAAAAGAGATAGAAGGAGTTAAAAATAGATATAAGACGAATGTAATACAACAGAACATACGTCCTTTATCTCCCTTTAACTCCTCCCATCTCGTGTTTACGCTTTTATTTAATAATCTCCAGCTTAGAAAACAAATGTACGCAGAAGCCAGTAAGAGATGATTCCGGCAACGTAACCGACAAAGGCAATCCACGTAATCTTCTTCATATACCAACCGAAGGTAATCTTCTCCAATCCCATAACAACGACACCGGCAGCGCTTCCGATGATGAGCATGGAACCGCCTACACCTGCGCAATAGGCCAAAAGCTGCCAGAACACACCATCGACCGCCATATCGCCCGCTGCCTGAACCGGATACATACCCATACATCCTGCTACCAACGGCACATTATCAACAATGCTCGACAGCACTCCGATGATACCCGTAACGAGATAGTGATTGCCATTAAACCATATATTGAGTCCCTCGCCAAGCTGCGCGAGCACTCCGATGGTCTGCAAACAAGCCACAGCCATAAGTATACCGAGGAAGAAAAGGATCGTAGACATATCAATACGGGTAAGCATCCGGCTCACACGCTTCTGCATTCCGTCTGTGTCATCATGCTCAAGATGGCGGTACATCGTCTCGGTTACAGTCCAAAGCACACCTAAGACGAGCAGAATTCCTACGAACGGAGGCAGGTGGGTGATGGTCTTGAATATCGGAACGAAGATAAGTCCGCCCACACCAAGATAGAAGATGGTCTTGCGCTGCGTGTTGGTAAGATACTCCTCAGAACCAATTTCTACGTTCTTGCTCGCCGGAACCACGAGGTCGCCCTTCAAAGAAAGCGACAGGACATAGGCAGGAATAACCATAGAAACCAACGAAGGGATAAATATCTCGGTAATGACACCGACAGCCGTGATTACGCCCTTATTCCAAAGCATGATGGTGGTAACGTCACCGATGGGCGAGAACGCGCCACCCGAGTTGGCCGCGATAATCACAAGCGATGCGTAGATGATGCGGTCTTTCTTCTCCTTGACGAGCTTACGCAGAATCATAATCATCACAATGGATGTCGTAAGGTTGTCGAGGATGGCCGAGAGGATGAACGTCATGAAGGCGATACGCCACAGCAGAGAGCGTTTGCTCTTGGTCTTCAGCGTGTCCTTGACAAAGTTGAAACCGCCGTTTTGGTCTACTAACTCAACGATGGTCATGGCACCCATGAGGAAGAACAGCGTTGTTCCGGTCTCGCCGAGATGCTCCTCGATTATTTTACTTACTGCGCCAGCCATCTGTTCATGTTCCACTCCTGCGAGACTTGCCACAAGTCCGGCGGGATCAATCATGAAGAGAGTCCAGCAAACAACAAACATCAGCAGGGCTATTGCAGCCTTGTTGATTTTAGTCACACTCTCGATAGCTATAAAGAAATAGCCGATGACGAAAGCGATGACAATAGCAATTGTTAACGTTGACATTGTTTTTATTAAGTATTAAAGTTTTATTTATTGTCAGCAGTAATATGGTTGCAACGATAATGCAAACCAAACGCAATATAGTTTGCCCTCAATCGCTGAGGCTCAACTTATCGCCTGCAAAGTTAACAAACTTTTATGAAACGACGCACCATAGCCCAAAGTATTTCCTGTAAACGTTTACGGGAGAGCTTACCAAGTGCCAACATTAACGTCTCAATATGCAATCGCGCCCCCATAAGTGCGAGTACAGAATAATACAGAGCCTCTGTACTTTTTGTACATAGCCTTTGTACTTTTTGTACAAAGCTCTTGTAGCAACTGTACAACGCCCATGTACAAAAAGTACAAAGGCCATGTACTATTTTGTATGTGAACCAACAGTAGGACAATGTCATGTATTCTTTAATCAAAAAAGGACAAAAAAGAGAATGTAATCTGAAACGTTTGTGCGTTTTTTATCCTATCTTTGCAGAAGATAGGCGGCACCTCAGCAATTCAGAACAAGTTCTATTGCATTCGGTTTGCACTATCTTTGCAGAAGATAGGCGGCACCTCAGCAATTCAGAACAAGTTCTATTGCGTTCGGTTTGCACTATCTTTGCAAAGGATAAATACAATAAAAAGGAATCATGACAAACGATAATATATTGAGGATGCGGGAACTCATCGACCTGCTTAACCGTGCTTCGGACGCTTACTACAACGGCCGGGGGGAGGCAATGACCGACTATGAATGGGACGCGAAGTTTGATGAGCTGAAGCATTTGGAAGAGATTACGGGCACTACCCTGCCCGACAGTCCGACAACAAAGGTGTCGGAGGACAACATAAGTGGCGGAAAGGAGGCGCACGAATTTGCGGCTCTGTCGCTCGCGAAGACAAAACAGCCGGCCGAGCTGGTGAAATGGGCAGAGGGGAGACCTATTTGGATTTCGTGGAAACTCGACGGAATGACACTCGTGGTAACATACGATGAGGGAAAACTGACGAAGATTGTAACGCGCGGAAACGGCCATATAGGTACGAACGTTACACATATCGCGACGGCAATAAACGGAGTTCCACAGACGATAAAGACGAAAAGCCACACCGTGATACGCGGCGAGGCAGTCATTTCATACGAGGATTTCAACCGCTTCTGCATGGAGTCTGACGAGGAATATGCCAATCCGCGCAACCTCACATCAGGCTCAATGACGCTGAAAGACACGGAGGAGATAAAGCAGAGGCACATCAGGTGGATTCCGTTCACGCTCGTACACACGGACGACGACACTGTGGGCGACTCATGGGGCGAGCGCATGGAATGGCTCGAGGCTATGGGCATGAATGCCGTAGAACACGAGAGGATTGACACACCCGACCTCGGCAACATCACAGCCGTGATAGACCGATGGACGGAAATGGTAACAAACAGGCAGAATCCCTACCCCGTCGATGGTCTCGTAATAACCTACGATGACACGGCATACGCCGAGACCGGTTCTGTAACAGGGCATCACGCTACGAAAGCGGGCTATGCCTTCAAGTGGCAGGACGAGACGGCGCAGACGGTTTTAGAAGACATCGAATGGTCGTGTGCAGCATCAAAGATTTCACCGGTGGCTATCTTCCGCCCCGTGGAACTTGAGGGAACGACCGTGAAGCGGGCTTCGCTGTGCAACATCAGCGAGTGCAAGCGACTCGGGATAGGCGGTCCGGGTACAGAGATTTCGGTCATCAAGGCCAACAAGATTATCCCGAAAGTGATTGAGGTAACGAAAATGGCAGGCGAGTTCACGATTCCTGAGCATTGTCCTGTATGCGGCAGCACGACAAGGATAGAGGAAAGCGAGATTAGCGGTACGCAGACGCTGCATTGCACCAACCCTTTGTGTCCGGCAAAACAGCTTAAGAAGTTTGCGCGGTTCGTATCAAAAGAGGGTATGAACATCGACGGCATATCGGAACAGACTATCTCCAAGTTCATCAACTTGGGATGGATAACCGACTATTCCAGCATCTACGACCTGCGCGACCATATACTTGAGATTTCGGTATTGGAGGGATTCGGTCAGAAATCGGCAAGCAACATCGTGCGGTCGGTGGAAAAATCGAGGAACGTCGAGGCTCAGAAACTGCTCTACGCGCTCAACATTCCGCTCTGCGGTGCCGATGTGTGCAAGCGGCTGTTAGCCGAATATCCTTTGAAGGAGCTTATCGTGCTTGCTGCCTCGACGGAAACTGACGATTATTTCGCCCACATTGCGGGCATCGGACCGGAGAAGTCGGCCTCGTTCATCAACTGGTTTAAGGATGCGCGCAACATGGATTCCGTCGCCCGACTGCTCGAAATGGTAAACGTCAGTCAGGCGGAGCAGCGGCCGAAGGGCAGCAAATGTAATGGCATGACGTTTGTCATAACGGGTGATGTGCACCATTACAAGAACCGCAACGAGCTGAAAGCCTACATCGAATCGCAGGGCGGCAAGGTTACGGGAAGCGTGAGTAAGTCGACAACATACCTTATTAATAATGACATCACATCCACTTCGGGAAAGAACAAGAAAGCTCTGGAACTTGGAATAGAGATTATCACGGAGGACGATTTCATCAGTCGATTCGGACAATAGTAAAAGAAAATGGCGAAGACCCGTGTCTTCGCCATTTTCTTTTACTTAGAATAAATGCGTTATAGTTATCAGAAAGTCCACTTCGCTCCAACTGTCGGGATTGCATAGAACTTATTGTTCTGTCCCTTATCGTTATAGACGAAGTTATTACTTATCTCCACTTCCGAGCCGAGACTGAGATTTATGCCTTCCCACCCTTTCAGAGTATTCAAGTTGAACCAAAACTGAGGCTCGCTCTGTACTATCCATTTGCCGTTCACAGCCGGGTCATACCACAGGTCGCAATAGCCGGAAAAGGTGCAAAGTCCTTTGGCAAAGGTGGTGCTCCACACCTCGGTGAGCTGCACGCTGCTATAAGGATGAGCCTCATAGTGGCGGTTCTTGAAGTTGTACTTATACAACAACTGCACAGAGAAGGTCTTTGAGAAATCGCTGTTGGCCCAGTTCCATGCTCCACCAAGAAGTACTGCGTGCTGGAAACGGGTGGCTTGCCAAGTCTCTTCGTCGGACGACAATCCGCCGTTATACTCAATGTGCGCTGCCCATTGCTTGTTCTTAGACACGTTGAACTCACGGGCTATCTCCCAATACGCACCGGCCACGCCGTCGCGCTGATAGTCGAGGTCGGTAAACAGGAATGTGCTTCCCCACTTGTCGGCTTTGAAATACTCCACCGTGGTAGTTACCGACGGACGCGAATCGAGGTTGTCATACAGATGACCGAAGTCATAATGAAGCTGAACGTTTTGTGCGGAAACACTCAAAAAAGCTGCCATAACGATGGCGAGGGAAAAAGTTTTTTTCATAAAAAAGTAAAATTAAAATCATTAAACGGGAGCAAAGGTAATGCAATATGGCGAGACGACAAAAGGATTTTCACTTTTTTTAAGTAGCTAAAGAGGCCGACATTACTTTTATTTTGTACTTTTGCGGCACTTATGAGAATAGACATTATTACCGTTTTACCGGATATGCTTGAGGGCTTCGTGAACGAGTCGATACTCGCACGGGCTCAGAAAAAGGGATTGGCAGAAATTCATCTGCACAACCTGCGCGACTATTCACGCGACAAATGGAAGCGCGTGGACGATTATCCATACGGCGGATTTGCCGGAATGGTTATGCAATGCGAGCCTATCGACCGCTGTATATCGGCTCTGAAAGCCGAAAGAGACTATGACGAGGTGATATTCACATCGCCCGACGGTGAGCAGTTCAACCAGCACGTGGCCAACGACCTGTCGCTAAAGGAAAACATAATCATCCTTTGCGGGCATTATAAGGGTATTGACCAGCGCATCCGCGACCACCTTATCACTCGAGAGATTTCCATCGGCGACTATGTGCTCACGGGTGGAGAGCTTGCCGCTGCAGTGATGGCCGATGCCATTGTACGCGTGGTTCCGGGCGTTATCGGTGACGAACAGAGTGCACTGTCGGATTGTTTTCAGGACGATATGCTTGCCGCACCAATCTATACGCGCCCGGCAGAGTACAAAGGATGGCGCGTGCCCGACATTCTGTTGAGCGGACACGAGGCTAAAATAAAAGAATGGGAAATGGATCAGGCGATGGAACGCACAAAGCGGTTGCGTCCTGACCTGCTGAAATAAAATAAGTGCCGACCTTACTCATCATGTAAAGTCGGCACTTTTTATAATCTGAAATTACAGCGAACCTTTCCGTATAAAGGCCGCGATATCGTCTAAGACATAATCAGGAATATGCTTTTCCTCATTATATTCGGCCGGAGTAGAAGCCCCCTCGCCTTCCGTAAACAGATGGTTCAGCTTGGGATATTGCTTCATCGACACGTTACTGCGCGCTCCAATGGCTTTCTGCCAAAGCGAATAGTCGGTTGAAGTAACCTGATAATCGCGCTCGCCCTGCAAGAACAGCATTGGGATATTCAGAGTCTTGGCAACGTCGACAGGAAAGTATGTGTTGTCCATTGCTATATAATCAGATGGCAAAGTACCCATCACGGCATCCACCTGCACACGCGCACTGTCCTGCGAAATGTTGGAAATGTATGCCACTTGCTCTATAAGCAACTCACGCATCTTACGCGCCGGAGTTGCCATTGCTATTATTCCGGCTACATACTTTCCGGCCCTCCCGGCTATTCTCGGCGCAAGCATCGCACCAAGACTATGACCTATTATATATATACTGTCAGGACAAACATCAGCCATAGTCCTCGCGAGCGCAACAGCCGACAGAGCATCGTCTACGGTCTCTGTGTCATAATCCGACTTCTTTCCCGCAGGAACATAATTGCTCTTATGCACAAGCGTGCGCTTGTCATAGCGTATCACAGCTATGCCGCGCTTGCTCAGCCCCTCGGCAAGGTCGAGGAAAGGCTTATGTCCGCCCACCGTCTCGTTCATATTGGCCGGTCCTGAACCGTGAACAAGTATTACGCAGGGATGTTTTTCTTTCCCGTTTGCAGGCAGAGTGAGCAATCCGGGCATTCGCAAGCCGTCAGTCTCGATTGTGATTTCACGCTCGTTGGCCTGCATCTGCGTCTTGTCTATAACCTTTGGAGCACCAAACGCGAGTCCGGCAAGCTCGTTTTTCGCATCAAAAGATACAATCAGCGGTATGGAATAATGCTCGAAAACAAGGTCGCGCGTATATACTTGCATGGATTGCATATTGGGAACAGATGTCCATCCCTGCACCTCACGGAACTTGCCGAGCTGCGCCTCAAGCGCCGGAACAATGCCATTGAACATCTCAGCTTTAGCCGCAACCTTGAATTGGGCGTTCCCTAAGGCTATAATGCTGTCGCCCTGCCCCTCTACGAGCATATTATACACACGCTCCGGCTGCGCATACAGCCTTCCCATAATGTCCTTGACACGCTGCGCAGAGACCGTTGTGAATGTGCTGAGGAGCAAGATAAGCACCCAAATTGTTTGATATTTTTTCACCTTATTATATTATATATTAAAGGAAATAGCTCCTTTCAATACTCCATATTATTTACTCTTTTCCAGCCCACTGCGCTTCGTCCTCTTGTAACTACGATAGTCGTCAAGTTCTATCTCCACGTCAGGCTCAGCGAACTCCACATTGCGTGGCAGACGGAACTTCATGTAACGGATGTTCAGCCCACGCTCTATCCACTGTGCCTCATAGTATGTCTTTATGCCAAGAATCTTCTTTGTTTCCTCATCAATGCCCTCCGTGTGATACAAGTCCTCGGTTCTGAAGAGCACG
Organism: uncultured Prevotella sp.; assembly: GCA_900547005.1. GTDB lineage: Bacteria > Bacteroidota > Bacteroidia > Bacteroidales > Bacteroidaceae > Prevotella. The sequence continues at coordinate 21,803 of URER01000019.1, read as the reverse complement.
GGCAGGCTGTTTTTCTCAACCATATATGTGGTATATGTGAACAAGAAGTTTGAGTCGGTCTTCAGATGTACCACTCCCCCATCGACAAGGAATTTGCGGTAGCGTTCCATGAAGAACGTAGAGGTGAGTCTCTTGCGTGGGTTCTTCATCTGCGGGTCGCTGAATGTGAGCCATATTTCCTGCACCTCGCCATCGGCGAAAAAGCGGTCGATGACCTCGATATTGGTGCGCAAGAACGCAACATTCTTCAGTCCCTCATCCAGAGCCTGCGTGGCTCCCGTCCACATACGCGCGCCCTTGATGTCCACCCCGATAAAATTCATATCGGGATATAGCTTGGCGAGTTCCACGGTATATTCGCCCTTGCCGCAGCCCAGTTCCAGCACAATCGGGTTATCGTTGTGGAAATACTGCTCGCGCCAATGCCCCTTCATGTCGAAAGGCACGTTGTCGATAACGGAATAAGGATACTGGAACACATTCTCATAGCGTTCCATATCTGCGAATTTCTGTAATTTTCCTTTGCTCATGACTGTTGTCTTTATCTCCGGCAAAGGTAATAAAAAAAACTCAGACAGGGAAACAAATGGATGTAACAAGCAGGGAAAACAGCCTAAACGCAATGTACATATACATAAAAACCAATACGTGTAAAGCCTAAGCGTAATGCTTTCGAGCTGCTAAACCTATGCTTAAAGGATCCAAAATATATGCTTTCAGAATGCCAAATGGCACAAACGGCGTTACATTTGTTTTACTTACAACGGGCTGGCTGTCGTAACGAACAACAGCTAAAGGGTAGAAAAGTGACCGTATGGATTCTGATTAGATACAAAAAGGTGAAATATTTAACGTATTTAACTTTCGATCACATCAAAAATCACATAAATATAGACTGGATGGGGTCGTTTAAACCGACCTCATAATATGATAAAACGGGAACAAAGAAAACCATGTAAGGGAGTGAATGATCAGTAGTCATTCCACATATTATTACCTCCATAATGGTTCCGTTTCCCATCCCTGCGGAAAGCCGAGAGCTTTTAAGTCAATTTCGGGAAACCGAATGAACAACCATGTTAGTTTGGATTGCATATCATTATTTGGGGATATAACATTAAGAAAGTACTTGATGATGCAGAGATCAAAGTAAGCACGCATGGAATCTGTTGGAAGCGTTATCCATTCTCCTGTGGGACTATTGGGAATTGCAGGTTGAATAGCATTCTGTTTGTTCCATACTCTTGAATGATGACCACAGGAATTTCGAGTAACAGCAATAACCGTGAGCCATGACTCAAACACATTGATAGGCAACCCAAAACGTTTGGCAATACGCTTGCGTATGCGATTTTGTTTAATGTTGCGATAAATGGCATTGACGTTTCCAATAGTAAGCAACTCTCCTAAAATCCACGATGGTGGGTAAGGCTCTGAGTAGGTTCGTTTGAAATGAAGAATGAACTCCTCCTTAGATTTACTATATTCCTTGGATATAGCTCGCATTGTTTCATTAAACTTGAAACTATCCAAGAAATAAGAAGAGTCTGTCAGCCAAAAAGGATTGCCCGTCATATCTGCTGTTATTTGCATCACCGCACGTCTGATAGCAATTTCAATCTTTTCTATCTCATTAAACATGAGCAGTCTTAGTTTCTTGTCAAAGCGATAAAGCATCATCACCTTTTTGAATGTTGAACCTTCCTTATACAAATGGGCAGTTTTGGGCATCTTCAACAAAGGGTACATATAAGCAGACAATCTGTAATAACCAATATTGTCAAGGTATTGTATGGCTTTGTTTCTATCACAAATTTGTAAACCTCGAGATTCAAGCAAATCAACGAGATTTTCTGAAGATTCAAACCGTTTTGTAAAGGGAATAAGACTCGCCATATTCAAATGTGTATAAACAAAAAACGCCTCGCACGATTTGAGCATTGTTAAGAGGCTTGGCGAGGACTGACACTGCAAAGATACGAATAATCATTGATAATACAAACTTTTCGGCAAGAAAAATCACGCAAAAGTGGAATTCTTTGACATATTTATATTTAAGAATGTTAAATCGGAGCTTAAAGTCATACTTTACCAGCCAAGCAAAGTGGTTTCCAAGATAAAAGTGTTATCTTTGTAACGTCTATACCCATACCGGAAGCCCCGATGGGCAGAGGTTGGGCAGACATATACATAGTAAAAGGCGTATCTGACGCTTTGGTTTTGACGATTCGTGAACTTCGCAAACTCATTTGCCAGTCAAGAACAAAGCAACAAGGAACGTCTCATGGGTGTATTGTATACAGCCCTTATTGGCTTCGGTTGCATTTCGCATTCGTTGCCAAGAAAGGGTATTTATATACTTACACATACGTGGGGCTTTCGGCGTTGCTCGTTTCGGACTGACAGGGCAATGCGAAGGCCTACGAATCGTGGAACGAGTGACAGACTGGCTCCACGTTCTTTTATTTTGTATATTCGCCAATAAAAAATTAACCCTGCTGTGGTAGCCAGGCAGCCATCTTAAAAAATAATACAAGATGAAAAGATTTTTATTCGTTACCGCAGCATTGCTCGCAATGTCGGTATCATTCTGTTTCGGTCAGTCCAAAGAGGACATTAAGGCAAGTATCGACCGTTGTGCAAAATTGGAGAAACTTTGCTCTAAGCAGCCAAAGCAAACTGGAGTTGCAGATGTTGACACCTATGTACAGGGTGTTTACAACGCAGCCATCAGTTCCGCTGCGTCATCAGCTCTACTCCAAGACCTTTATTATCGTCAGATTGGCGAGACGAAGGATGGTGTTACAGACGTAACCATCAAGAAGCCTACCGTAGAGGAACTTGTCGCATTAGGCACAACTCTAACTGCAGAAGGTGTTTCTATCGCTGAGGCGGGGAAAGGTGCAGAAGCTGCAACCAAGGCATCTTCTACTAACAAAAATCCAATGAAAGCAGCTAAGATAGCATCAGCTCTCGCCTTTACAAAAGATGCTTACCCTGTCTTGCTTGAAGAGTCAAAGGCGAAGGTCGCAGCCATCAAGCAGATGATTGAAACTGCAAAAACTGCAAAGAATCTGTAATGGGAAATTATCGCATTTTATATGCGGTCATACTTGCGTGTATCCTTTGTGGGTATACGCAAGTTTCCTTAGCAGTCGATGACCGCCCTGTCGTAGGCGTAACTCAGTTTACCTGCGATGAAGAGAGTCCATACACAGGACTTGTAACAGAGAAAGTTGTGGAAATGCTGACTAACACTCACCGCTTTGTTGTAGTTGACAGAACAAGTCGCGATAAAGTAGTTGATGAACTTGAACTACAGAAGAGCGAGGCTTTTCTCGACAGCCATAATCTTGCAGAACAAGGTGCGGCTGTTGCTGCCGAGCAATTGGTAACAGGTCATATTGTCAAGATTCCAGTTTATCGCATGAAGAACGGTGACGGAAGCACACGTGGTTATAAAGCAAGTGTAGCATTTCAGTTGAAAGTTGTTGACGTAGAGACAGGCGTAAGCAATGAGGCACAGAGTTTTGATGGAAAATGCAGTAAGGAAATGCTGTCGCCAGAGAGTGCTGTTACAGCAGCCATGCAAAGCCTGCAATCCGACATATATGAATATTTCCGTATCAATTTCCCCGTCAAGGGAAAAGTCTTGAAGACGATAGATAAAAGCACGATACTTCTCAACGTTGGCAAGGAAGCTGGAATCAAGGTCGGTGATACGTTTACGATAGAATCAGTAGAGATGCTTGATGGCAAACCGTATCCGTCAGAACTCGGGAAGGCCAAGGTGACAAAACTCTCTGGAGAGTCATTCGCCGAATGCAGCGTGTCACGCAAAGTCATTACCGCTATTGAAAATAGTAAAGCTTCTCACAATTTAGTTCGTTGTAACTTAATTATCAAAAAATGAGTATGAAAAGAATAGCAACAATATTATTTGGGTTGTGTGCTTTCTGCTGCACATGGGCACAAAGCATAGAGTCTCAAGTTACTCCTTTACCTACGGCACGACCAAAGATTATGGTCATACCATATACAACTCAAGGTGAAGACATACGTACCGTTTTGGAGAATGACGTGAATAAGCGTATTGCCTTGACCAAGATAAAGGAAGCATTCGACCAAAGGGGGTATACTACAGTTGATTTTTTTGCCAAGTTAAAAGCCTTGTCAAAAGCAACCGCATTAGGCAATACCCAACAACAGGATGTCAAGACTATGATTATACAACAGTCTGGTGCAGATGTTTATGTCGAAGCGGAAATAAGCCTGTTGGAATCTCCTTCTGGCAATGCCATGAAAGTAATCCTGTCTGGTTATGAAACCTCTACTGCAAATTCGCTTGCCAATGCAGTTTGCGAAAGCGGTAAGTTTTACACCGATGACTATGGTAAACTTACATCAAGAGCTGTCGAGGTAGGGATGGACAAATTCTTGAACACCATGCAGGAGAAACTGATGGACATAGCTGAAAACGGACAATCCATAGCGGTAACAGTCGGCATTGACGAGGCATCATCTCGCTCTATGTCGCAAGAGGTTGGCGCAGACGGTCTTGCTTTGTCCGATGCCTTGGAGATGTGGGTGGAAGAAAATGCCTATAAAGGCAATTACCATATCCAGGGAACAACCGACAAGCAGATGCTCTTCGACGATATTCGCATACCGCTAAAAGACGAGAACGGAAGAACGTATAATATCAATAAGTTTGGATTGAAGCTGTTGACATTTTTCAGGAATCTTGGAATCAAGATTGAGAGAACTACAAGCAACAATATGCTAATTGTAACCATTAAATAACGAGAGTGTGTATTATGAGAAAAGTCTTGCTTACATTGACAATCTTGTTGACTTCTTATACAACTATTTTCGCACAAGGAATAGAAATAGCGTTTGCGCTTCCTGTTGGTAATTGTCAATTAAGTGATAATACTGCAAAGATGCTGAGGAGCAAGTTCTTGCCAGCCATGACAGAAAGTGGAGTTGAAACAGCCGAAGTAAGTACCATTGCCATAAAGCCAGAGATTAGTTTCGTTAATAAACAAGTTGTTGAAGGCGGTATGAGGAATATACATACAAGCGACATACAATTCAATTTTGTCTGTACCAATCTTGCCACAAGTACAACTTTTGCAAGTTGTGTCGTTACAGTACGTGGAGAAGGATTCTCTGATGATGACGCAATAAAAAATGCCATTTCTAAATTGTCCGCCCAAGACAAACGTCTAACAGACTTTGTGAATAAGGCAAAAGACAAAATCATAGATTACTATCAGCATAATCTTAATTCAGTTATATCACGTGCTCGCACTTTCGCCAATATTCAACAATATGGTGAAGGACTGGCTCTGTTGTTTTCTTGTCCAGCGACAATCTCTGGTTATACAAAAGTCAATAACGAGATAACTACAATTTATCGTCAATACCAAACACAGGAATGCAATAATGTCATTCAGAAAGCTCGGGCAGAATTCTCTAATGGTAATTTTGATGCGGCAGTCGAATATCTACAACAAATAGATATGACAAGCTCTTGTGCTACTGAAGCCAAACAACTATGCACGCAAATCAAGCAAACTAAAGATGCAGAAGCTCGGCGGGCAGTTGAACTCATCGAAAGACAATCACAACGTGAGGCGGATCTTGAAAAAACTAGAATAAAAGCGGCACGTGATGTGGCTGTTGCTTATTGTAAAAGAAGAAGTGATGTGTATTTTATTTGGTAACATCATTGGTGTATTCGATTAGATGTGAGAAGCCTATATGATTTCTCACATCTAATCATTCACCGTCTTACTCCTGTACTCTTTCTTTGTTTTACCATCCGAGTCGCTTGTCGCAAACATCGTCTTATCCATTCTATTTCATCTTCGTCCTTCTCACGTCCCCAATCTTTGGTATCGCTACCGCCTCCACCTTGGCTTTCAGCAAAGTTGGTAGCCTCGTTGACGTAGCCGATGTAGAGGTACATTGCACAATAGATAATTTTGTCGCCATAATTAATGAAGTCCATTGCAAAGCTGTCGTCAAATAGGCTGCTGTCGTGAATGCTCGTCATACGAGGATAGATGTCTGCTATCTCTGCCAACGCCTTCATACCAACCTGCGCCCATATTTTATTGATCATCTGTTGCTGGTATGAAACAGCTGTTTTTTCAAAATCGGCTTTAATCTCCCTGTTTCTTGCTTCGATGTGGGAGGTATTCTTCTGCAACTCATCAAGTTGCAACTTAGCCTGCGCAAGTTTCATCTTTTTGTCGTTCAATTTGTCACGAACATCCCAGAGTTCCTTTCTGGTGGCGGTAATCTTTGCCTTTATCTCAACAGCATCACTAAGATGATTCTTCATGTAATCTTCAAGTTCGGCTATGGTCGCTTGTTTCTCTGCTTCCGCTTTCTTCAAATTGCTGACCATAGTCTGCAGAGCCTTGATTTTTGTCTCTGCTTTTGTGATGCTACGATTAAGACCAGAAAGAAGCGTCTTCTTCATGCCTACTTCATTTGACAAAGTGCGGCATTCATCAGCCAACTCCCTGCGATAAGTTTCTGTTGACTTGTGCTTAGCTCCAGTTATGGTGATGTCATCACCACGCTCCAGTCCATACTTTTCATTAACCTCTGCAAGTCGGCTATGAAGTTCTCGCATCCTTGTTCTTGCTTGATTCATGTCGTTTCCACCAAACATATCTTTTGCACTCAGTCTACCGTCCTTTGTGATGGGGACAATGACCGCATGTGCATGAGGATTTAGTTCGTCTAGATGAACAATGAACGAAACGACATTTTCTTCACCAAACTCCCGACAACAAAAGTCATATATGTCCTTTGCCCATCTGTCTATGCCACTGCAACTGTCAACATCCCAGTTGTTGCCGTTCTCACTGATTGGCTGGTCGCCAAATGCGAGTTTTCGCATCTGCTCACGGTTACCACCAAAGACAAGGCTCACGGCACGGTTTGATGTGGCATTCACTCTGCCTGTCACTCTGTTACTACAAAACTTTCAAGTTTACTTTCTATTATCTTTGAAATACCGATATTGTTCTAAAAGTAATGCCAGACAGCCAAACGGCACGAACCACAATCCGATGTAGGCACAAACGAGAAGAATAAGTTACTTCCGCTCGACAATAAAAATAAAATTGCGGTTTTATTTTATTTTGTTCTCGCTTATTCGTAATTTTGCAACTTAAATAGGAATTACCAACATGATTATGGATAAAACAACAGGGCAAAAGATTGGTTTCGATAACGATAGATACATTCGTATTCAATCGGAAAACATTAAGGAACGAATAGCAAAATTCAGCGGTAAGCTGTATCTCGAGCTGGGAGGAAAACTGTTTGATGACCATCACGCCAGCCGTGTGCTGCCGGGTTTCCAGCCCGACTCAAAGCTGCGTATGTTCCAGAAAATCAGCGACCAGATAGAGATTGTGATTGTCATAAGCGCAGAGGACATCGAGAAGAACAAGGTGCGCGCCGACCTCGGCATCACTTACGACGAGGATGTGCTGCGGCTCCGTGAGGAATTCCGCAACCGCGGCTTCTTCGTCGGGTCTGTGGTGATAACCCACTACAACGGTCAGCACGCCGCCGACGCTTTCCGCCAGAGGCTTACACGTATGGACATAAAGTCATACGTACATTATCTTATCGACGGCTATCCGCATAATGTAGAACTGATTGCCAGCGATGAGGGCTTCGGCAAGAACGACTATGTGAAGACAGAGCGTCCGCTCGTGATTGTAACCGCACCGGGACCGGGTTCGGGCAAGATGGCGGTATGCCTCTCGCAGCTATACAATGAGCATAAGCATGGCGTGGAAGCTGGCTATGCCAAGTTTGAGACGTTCCCCGTATGGAACCTTCCGCTGAAGCATCCCGTGAACATCGCATACGAAGCAGCTACCGCCGACCTTAACGATGTGAACATGATTGACCCTTTCCATCTCGAGGCATACAACAAGATAGCAATAAACTACAACCGAGACATCGAGATATTCCCTGTGCTAAACGCCCTTTTTGAGGGTATCTACGGTGCGAATCCGTATAAGTCGCCAACGGATATGGGCGTGAATATGGTTGGATTCTGCATCAGCGACGACCAAGTATGCTGCGATGCCTCGAAAGACGAGATAATACGCAGATACTACGACGCTACGAACAAATTCGCAAATGGGGCCGACAACGAGAGCGAAGTGCAGAAGATACAGATGCTTTTCAATCAGGCAAAGATAACCACGGCCACCCGTAAGGTTACGACGGTGGCGAAAAAACGCCGCGAGGAGACGGGTACGCCATGCGCTGCCATTGAACTTGCCGACGGAACGATGATAACATCCAGTTCATCGGAGCTGCTCGGCCCGAGTGCCGCCCTGCTGCTCAACGCCACAAAGTATCTCGCCGGCATAGACCACAAGGTGAAGCTGATACCACAGGAGATGATAGAGCCGATACAAAAGACCAAAGTCGAATATCTCGGCGGCAACAATCCGCGTCTGCATACCGACGAAGTGCTCGTTGCGTTATCCGTGCTTAGTCAGGTAGATGACAACTGCCGGAAGGCTCTTGAGCAACTGCCGATGTTGCGCGGCTGCCAGGTTCATTCCACAGTAATGCTGTCGGAGGTCGACCACAAGATATTCAAGAAGCTGGGAGTGGGACTTACCTGCGATCCGATAAAGAAGAAATAACACACTGATTGTGGACAAGGAAGCCAGCCAAACAGTCGATTCGACTATATCCTACAAGAACAGAAAAGCGGCACAAACACCCAAAACTGAGGTTTGTGCCGCTTTTTATATTATCATCTTATAAAATAACGGTTGCCATTTTACGCATCGATTACGGACAAAGCGCGACGCGGAGTGCTGTGATTATCACTTTTGGGTGTCTTTTTGCTAATTGCCGAAGCAAGGAAATAAAGCCCCGCTGCACCGAAGCACGCAGCAATGACACCGCTGATGTCTGTTAGCCAAAGGATAACGGCAGCGATAAAGAGAGCCACAGAGGCAATGTACAACATTGTTTTCTCCATTGACAATTTCCTTTCTTTATATAAACGCAATAGTCACACAAAACAGACACAGCGCAGCAATACTATAGCGCAATTATTCTATCACCACCGTTGTCCAGCCGTGCTTATCCTCCTCCACGCCGTACTGTATGGCACGGAGATGATTATAGAGCTTCGTAGACCACGGCCCCGGCTTACCGTCCTCACTGAACGTATAGCGCACGCCAGTGTCGAGGTCGTCGATATAAGATATCGGAGATATTACGGCAGCAGTTCCGCAAGCTCCTGCCTCCTCGAAAGTAGCCAGTTCCTCTTCCGGAATAGGTCTGCGCTCCACCTTCATGCCGTAGTCCTCAGCCAACTGCATAAGACTCTTGTTGGTGATACTCGGCAGAATTGAAGTAGATTTCGGCGTAACATACGTGTTGTCCTTGATACCGAAGAAGTTAGCCGCACCACACTCGTCCATGTATTTCTTCTCCTTTGCGTCGAGATAGAACTCACAAGCATAGCCTTTCTGATGAGCGACATCATTAGCCTTGAGACTCGCAGCGTAGTTGCCACCCACCTTATAGATACCAGTTCCAAGCGGAGCGGAACGGTCGTACTCGCGGATTATTACGTAAGGATTGGTTGAGAAGCCACCCTTGAAGTATGGTCCCACCGGAGTGACGAAGATAAGGAATGTGTATTCCGAAGCCGGATGCACACCCACCTGTGCACTCGTACCTATCAGCAACGGACGGATATAAAGCGTCGCACCGCTCTCGTATGTCGGGATATACTCCTGATTCAGGCGCACAACCTTCTTCACCATCTCTGTGAACAGCTCTGTCGGCACTTCCGGCATCATGATTCCGCGGCACGTCGACTGCAATCTGGCAGCGTTTTCATCTACACGGAACACGCGCACCTTGCCGTCCGGGCAACGATAAGCCTTCAATCCCTCAAAAGCTTCCTGACCGTAGTGCAGACACGTCGCAGCCATGTGCAATTTCAGATACTCATCGGAGCAAACCTCTATCTCGCCCCATTTTCCATTACGATAATTACAACGGACATTGTAGTCGGTCGGTATATATCCGAAGGACAAATTTCCCCAATCTAAATCTTTCATATTTATATTGTTATTACAGTTCTTTTAAGAAATTAAAACTTTACAACCGCAAAAGTAATAAGAATATTGTTTATTTGCAACAAAATCGTTGAGAAAATAAGAAAAGGGCCATATCGCTAACTTGAATCAAGCGCGATATGGCCCTTTAGTTTTATATTTTTCCGTATTTACTATCCTTTCCACAAGCCGTGCAGGTTGCAGTATTCGCGCGCCGTAACGGTCTCGCCATCTTTAACGTCTACCATGAAGACGGCCTCTGGCTTCTCACCAGGCTTCAACTCCTTGCGCAAGACCTTGTCTGCGGTAAGCAACTCTATCCACTGAATATAGTGTGCTTCTGTCATAGGATGCTCCGCACTTCCAACTTTCACTCTGAATCCCCCCTCTATCGGCTCTATCACAGGCACGTGTTTCTCCAGTACTCCGTCTGTTGTGTTACCCTCTAATAATGTCATCGGTTGACCGCAGCATGACATCTGCGCACCCGGGTTCAACACTTCTACGATGTTTCCGCAAATAGTACAGCGGTAGATTTCTCTAATCTTTGTCATCTTATTACCCTTTCCTTCTTTCGTTATACTTTCTTTAGACAAGCGTAGCATTTTCTTTCTGCCCCGTTTATCTAATGCAAATATAGGAAATAATACTTTCCGATGTTCTTTTTGCGCTCCGAATTATAATCTTTTATCGCTAAAAAACAGTATTTTTTATTTCATTGACAAAAAAAAGAGGTACGATTAATTACGTTCTTCCCCATTACCGAGCAATTTCTTTATTTCCTCATCTGTTTTGGTGAGCTTGTCCTGACACATTTTTATCAATGTCTGGGCACGCTTCAATTTCTCGCACAACACATCGATGTCGAGTTCGTCGTTCTCCATCTGCCTTACAATCTGCTCTAACTCTTGTACGGCATCCTCATAATTTATTGTTTTCTTCATATATTTTATTTAGTTGACAAGTGTATCAGTTGACGAGTGGACAAATTAACGAGTGGCCTTCTCTTTATTTCCTTACGGTCGAAACAACTGTTCCATGCTCCAATTTTGTCGTTATCTCATCGCCCGGTTTCAGTTTCGAGGCATCACGCACCACCTTTCCATTGCTGAGCGTAATGCTGTAACCGCGTCGTAACAGCAATTTCGGGTCTTGCATTTTTATGCGAAGGGCAAGTGTATCAATACGCTTTTTCTCACGTTCCAACATTCGTCCTGCAGCAGGGGAAAGGCTCTGTTCGTACCTTTTCAGCCTATATTTCTCCTCCGTAAGACGCTGCGCCACGGCCTGCACCGCACAGTCACTAAGCCTGTTGATGCGCACTTCCTGCCTTGTCCGCACAAGCGAGAACAGCAACGGAATGGCCGAAGACAATTTTCCAAGCCTCATGCGCTCGCCGTCCATCCTGCGCTTCACGCTTCTCGCAACAGCCTCACGCGCGCGTTCTATTTTATATTGTGTATCCGCAAGATTGGCTATAAGGAACGCAGCCGCTGCCGTCGGAGTTTTTACGCGCGTGTTGGAAATCATGTCGAGCACGCTCTCGTCGCGCTCATGACCTATACCGGTAATTACCGGAAGCGGAAAGTTCGCCACATTCTCCGCCAAGTCGAGCGTATCGAAGCCACTAAGGTCGGCCGTCGCGCCTCCACCTCTTATTATAACAGCCACATCAAAGTCGTCAATACGCATATTGATTCTGTTCAATGCGGCTATCACACTCTGCTCAACACCCTCGCCCTGCATCACCGCCTCAAACAGTTCCGTGTGGAAAACGAAGCCGTATTCGTTCTCCGCAAGTTGGTTACAGAAATCCCCGTAGCCTGCCGCCGTGGCACTCGACACCACAGCAATACGCTGCGCAAACATCGGGATTTTCAGTTCTTTGTTCAAGTCGAACACGCCCGCGGCCTTCAACCGGCGTATTATCTCCTGCCGCTTGCGCGCCATGTCGCCCATAGTGAACTCCGGATTTATGTCTGTAACAATCCACGAAAAGCCGTAGTTCTCATGAAACTGTGCATATACCTTCATCAAGACTTTCATACCGGGATGCAGTTGCTGGCCCGTTACACGCATGAAATGTGGATGCAACACCGCCCACACATTGCGCCAGCACTTAGCCTGTGCCCTCGCCACGGGTGTGTTCGTATGCTCCTCTTTCTGCACGAGTTCCATATAGCAATGGCCACGGCTCTCCCGCACTTCCGAGAGTTCCGCTTCCACCCAGTACTCCTGATCCATCTGTATCTCGATGACCTCGCGCACCAATGAGTTCAGTTCGTATAACGTAAGTGTTTTCACCTTGATTATATCTATTACCTTACTATAAATGCAAAACTACTCAAAAAGTTTGAGAATACAAAGTTTGTAGAACACAAAATTAGATTCGGTGCGCTCATCATATAAAAAACTATCATAAACGTCCTTGTCAACAGGCGGTGTTTTGATTACAGAAACCTTGTAATATTGTTACAAGACTCTTGTAACAACACAGCTCAACAAGATATCGGAAATACTGACAAGCCACGTGCAGAATGGCAGCCAGGCATTGGAAGAAACGCGGTCAAAGCAGGGACCAATGTGAGAACTGTGGCAGGCAATCCGCCCCGACAAAGCGATAAACGCTATAAGGCTGTTATGGAGCAAAGTTCCCGATGGCTGGCACAAGCCCCCTTACGCATAGACAGACATAATCTGTACGCTCGTTTCTTTGCCTCGTTTACTGCCTGTTGGGTACAATGGCATGAATACCGGGAAGAAAACAGACGGTTGAGAATGGTCGCAGACAAACATCAAATAACAATGTCAATACTCAATGAGCTACATCCGGGATAGGCAGTAACTATCGGGGCTTATAAGAATCTGACGGAAACAGTTGACGCAGATTTCACACTACTATATTTTGAAAACAGGTTAAAGTCGTTAAAAAGAAATCCAAAAATCGAAGCAAAAAACGGTGGCACAAGTGACAGTTACACCTCAAACACTAAAAAATGAACCCAAAGCACAAAAGTTGATGTCAATCTTCTATGTAAAACCCATAATCGGATAGAAATTGTATTAAATCTTTATATGCTTTCTCCTTTTTGGGAGTAAGCTTAAATGTTTTTTTTCTTATTTTTGAAAACCAGTTGTAAAGTAAAGCATCTGTTTTGTTGGTTGGTAACTCATATTCGGAACTCACAAAATATTTCAAGTCTTTACATTTCTCAATAAAAGAAAACTCACTTGAAGTCATTACATATTCTTCTCGTTTAGAAAGCTCTACTTCTAAACGTTTCTTTTGTTCTTCTGTAACATCAAGAACCTCTTTGATTACATTATTATACCAACGATTCAGTGATGCTTCTACATCATCAGAAGAAGCAAAAGGGATATGATGATTTGTATCTATATAGTCAAGAAAATCAACAAATCTTTCGTCAAATGATTTACGAGATACAACAGATCGGTCGATTTGAATAAATGATGTAGCATACTTCTTAGATTCAATACCTATTAGCCCACCTTCAAATTTCACAAAATGATATTTATCATCAAGCAAAATATTACTATTTACACTATTTCTATTTGTGTTACGCCCTTTGATAGCCAAAAAATCAACAATATCGTCAAGAGAAAGAGGCGTATCGCTTTCTTCAAGAATTTGATGAATTAACCCTCGTATAGTTAAATGGTTAATATTCCATTTTTTAAGTGTATAAGTAGAAGTCTTACCAATTGCTGTGATTCTATCAGAATTGAATAGAAAACTTCTCAATGTTCCGGGTGCATAAGATATTGCAGGATACAAGTCTAATAACCTTGAACATAATTCGTCAAAAGATAATGGTGTGCCAATACTTTCTAAGATTTTACAGAATTCATCTTCAACATCAATAGCATTTCGTTTTAGCAGAATATTTTTATTTCGGTCAATGTCAAGTTCAAACATATGTCTTACTATGTAAACTACTATGTTTTCTATCTTTTGGTAATCAAAAGAATGATTGAGGATATAATTGTTAATAAAAATGCTTATTGGCAATATTACGTCTTCTGTCGTTTTGGATAAAAGCGTGTTAGACATATCTTTGATAGATGCCCTAAAATCGAATGATTCAAAAGTCGTTGTTTTTATAATAAGTATTTTCTCGCCAAATATTAAAGGCTTAAGTTCTTTTGAAAGAGATAATATACCAACAAAGGCATCTTCGGAAAATTCATTAGAATGTGTAAATTCCGCATTTGAAATAATAGGACATACTTCTGTTGGGTCAATAAAATCCTTATTTAGGAACGGATAAAATTGACTATCGAGTAAGGTTGCTATGGCATATAGTTCTGAAGAAGGCGAATAGTGACTAACTATTTGACGAATCCGTTCTCTTGACAGACTATATTCATTCGCAATATCTGTTAATATTTGCGGGGATTTAGTGATACCATTTGCTCTATTATAGATAACATCTTGTCTGTCATTCGATTTTATAAAATACAAGTAGACTAATTTGAAAAATGGCAGATAACCATTTTCCTCATAAAAATGAATTATTTCTTTAGTTTCCTCATCATTAAGGAATTGGTATTTTGTTCGTATAATTATTTCGCTGCATTTTTTAGGTGAAGAGTATGCTAATTGAATAAGGAATTCATAAAAAGAACTATATGCAACGATAATATCAGATGCTGTTTTTTTACCGCAATAACGAATCTTACGATAATCCACGAGTGTATTACAAAACTGTATTATCGTTTTGGCATTTACTTGTTCTCTTTCTAATACATTTTGCGCTCTCGTTGAAAGTTGTCCTTTTATACGCTCAAACTCGTTGCTTAGAACATCAATAAGCTGTGCTGACAAACGTGACAATATGAATTCAACCTTTGCCACGATAAATTGTTCGTTTACTAAGCTAAGGCAATTAGATAATTTGGACTCAAATGAGTCAGCTTTGCTAATAAATTGTAGCGGTATGACTTGCGAAGTTTTCAAGAGAATATCATACCCCAGCTGCCAGCACTCGAACACAGTTTCAATAGAAACAGTATTTGGCAAGGCAAAAAAAACAGATGAATAATCTAAGAAACACTGCGTATATAATGTTTCTGAATTTGGAAACATATTGAGAAAATAATCCTGAACAACTTCCTTGCAATTTAATACACAGTTATCAAATATGCATTCGGCTGACAAAGGCAAATGATTCAATAATGTTTTATCTTGGTTATCTAAATTTACCAGAACATTAGAGCCATATCTATTTATAGCGTCTTGTAACTCTAAAATAGTTTTAGGCCCGCAATTACGAATACGATACAAATCATTTGATTTCGCATACTCTAACAATTGAAAGAGATTTTCAACTCCAATACTTTTGCAACAATTAAGCGCACGTACAGATAACATCCTTTCTTTGATAGGATCTATGAACTTCTGAGATGATTTTGTTGTATCCATGTTTATGACTTTCGTTTTAATTTTATTGTAGGATTGCTATCATATTCTGTTTTCAAACAATACAATTCAGTACCAGGTGTGATAATGTCTTTACGGAAGTTTGTGTAATATGATAGTAATTCCAGACTTTGCTGCGACAGTCCACAGAGTTCAGAAACAGAATCAAATTTGTTATTATGAATAACATCTAATAATTTTGACTTTTCCTCGTCTGATGATTCTGACATACATTTATTCCAACATTTTCTCCAATGAGCAGTTCCAAATCCTCCCGGCTTATTATCTAACCATTCAAAGAAGAACCGATATATAATAAATGTTTCTGGCATTTCTAAAAGCTCTAAAAATTGATCTTCATTGTTCCCAAAAGCTTTGTAAAAAAATGTCTTACCTTTTCCTATTTTTCCTTTGGTACTGTTTAATATGGCTTGTACTGCACGAATGTATTTTCTATTCCAATACTTCCCAACAAAGTCTCTGTTATGAGAATAGTCTACATCACCATTTTTATTATGCCTAATGGGGTGGTATTTCATTGGAAAAGAATATATACTGACATTCAATTCTTCGCAAAACTCTACATTGATTTTTAAGCGGCGATACAAGTCTACTGGCTTATCATCAAAGTTATAAAGGAGATAATTGGAAAAATCTTTAAGACCGGCATTAACACTTAGCCTTATAGCCTTTTCGTAAAATGGCAAAGTCTTGATATTGTCAAAAGCTATACGTAAAGGACGGATGGCTATTTGGGATAATAATTTGATATTATCCTCATTGAAAAGGCGGGCATCTACTCCTTGATTGAAGTCTACAAATCTTAACCGAGAACTCGATTTGAAATGTTTATCGTAATACGGTTTTATTTGTTGATACGCTAATAAGATATTTTCTTTTTTTGAGGTTAATAGTTTTCCAATATGATATTGGGAAATTATCCTATAAACTTCAAACGACTCATCTCCTTTAAGTGTTCCGTAAAACTCCATTATCAAAGATTGGCTTTTGCGTATATATGCACGGTCATTTACGCCTGATTCAAGATTTCTAATTGCAATTTCAAGCTGGTTAGGTGGCGTAAACATCGCTCCCTTACCAAAACCACAATCTATTATATCTTGAATAATTTGTGGAAATTCTTCAGAAGCCAAAACGTTGTTATCCATAAGCAAAAGATCTTTTTGATCACCATAATGCTCACGAATAAGGTTAATCCTTTCTTTTAGAGGAATATAAGATTGATAGTTTGGTTCCAAAATAGGTACAGCACAAAAAGGACAACGCCTAATACAACCACGAGTGGTATAACTATAAAAGGCATTTGACATTGAATATTTATAATCAATCTCGTCAAGAATAGAATAATCAAGAGGCAACTGGTCTATTATTTGAGTGTCACCTTTGTCAAGTTGTCCGGGAGTTTGAAGGACACCCACATATGGTTTAATACCCGTGGCCTGATATATTTCATTTGGCTGAATGGACGCAAGAATACCTCCAACCATTAAATCGGATTTCTTCTTTACAAGAAGTTTGGCAAAATTAATGGTTTCAATAGTAATATCCCAATAGAAAGTGAACAATGTTGTAACACAAACCCTATCCCATTCAGGGTTATCTTTCCACGTATTCTTCCAATAATAATCCTTATAAAAGGACAATATTGGAATTATTGCACCTTTTAGTTCTGCGTTACCATCTACCAATACATCAAGATATTCTTTTTTTCGAGTTCTAATATATTCAACAATAGCATCTTTTTTGAGATGCCAATCTATATCAACTAAAAATCCTGTTAGCTCTTCAATACAATGTTCGCTAATTTGTTCAATTATAAATCTTTTGAGTTCACCTTTATAGAACATAATATCCCAATTGCCTAAATTGCGATAATATGTTGCTATTTTCATAAGCCCAATAGGAGGGAACTTATTTGCATAATTGGGTTCTAATAGTAGTACCTTTCTTCTTTTCTTCGGACGTGCCATTATTTACAGAGTTGTTTAATTGCCTTTTCTTTCATTGTCTCAAACATTGTACGCAGACTAATGGGACAATTCTGGGAAAGAATTGCAAAAACTTTTCTAATAAGCTTGATTTCTTCTGGAGTACACTTTTTATTTAGGGGCGCAAATATATCTGTAACAACAGAAGGAGTAGGTTCTTCCTGAATGGGAGTTGGAGTAACAATGGATATAGCTTCTCCGGTAGTTTTATCGTCAATACCTGTTAAAGAAGTAATATTGGACGGTAGTATATCAGTTGGCAAGCTTTCAAGAGTTTTCTTTATGGTTTCACTATAAATAGCCAGAACTTTATCTGACGCTTCTCCGATATTGTCATCATCCTTATATTTTGTCTTTATTTTATCAAATTGCTCAACTTTGGTTGAGATTTTCGTTTGAATTTCAACCTTTTCTTTATCGGATTTAGGGGCGGAAGTTCCTGACAAATGAATATCTCTATAGAGATTTTTAGCATCATTCGCTAAATGGTAAAGTTTTTGCAAATCAGAGAAATAGTCTTTGATACACTCGTAAAGTTTTATAGCTTCAGGAGTGTGCGTTAAGCCATCACGTGAACTATTAGGTCTTAAGTTTGGATGTACCACATGTATTTCACCATAGAAATAATTATTACCTCTTGCCTCTCTAAAATATTGATTGAGCAAATCTTTTGAACCAATTTGAATATTTCTCTTTCTCAAACGAATGCCTTTGTTGACATCTGAGGCTGGAATGGCTTTTGTAAAGGGGGTGATTGCATACCATCCCCAACCCAAAAGACCAAACTCGCTATCTTCGAACTTGAAAAACTGAAGAGATGAAATCTCATCGTCTGTACCGTCAATCATCAAACCATATCGTTTTCTAATATCAATTTCATCATTTACCGTTAAACGAATATGGTCTAATTCCTCATTGAAATCCTTATATTGAATAGGAAGACACTGATTGTAAAGTATGTTTTTGAATTCTAACATATAGTCAATCGGTGCAACTTCTTTAAGATATTCAGAAACCTTACCTACATTCAAGAGATTTCTATGATGTTCATAAACTTCTTCCATTCTAACTTCAAAGTAATGTTTATCGGGAGCTTCTTCGCCAACGACCACAGATGTAATTTTGTCTATTACTTGGGTAGCAGTACTTTTGTCTTCCTTGTTCGATATGATTTTTTGTGCTAATTCATTATCAAAAGCAATTTCCGTATACCTATTTTCTCCTTTCGCACTCGTCTTGAATATAAGGCGTTTACAATATTTTGCCCCAACCAAACGACCGATGCCGTATTGTCCCGCCAAACCAATTCCGTCTTTATGAGAGTCTGCAATATTCAAAAGAATCGGTTGCGCTTGTGAAACATTGATCCCAACTCCATTGTCAAGAATAAGTATTTTTCGAGAAAAGGGGTCTATCGTAATTGAAACTTGACCTTCTTTTATATTTGACAAAACGCCCTGCCTTTTTGCTTCAACAATGGCATCAAAAGCATTTTGGACATATTCTCTAAAGATGATAAGGGAATCTGAATACATTGAAAACATGAGTATCTCAATAAGATTCTTTCCAACTATGGGTTGGTATTTATTGTTAATATTATCCATTGGGGAATTGTTTGTAAGCGTTTCGAGGAAATTTAATGTTTACTAGCGAGCGTAATGCAGGATTTGAAATAATATATTCTCCGGGAGTTAAACGGGTCATCATGTTTTGGTACACCTTCGGGATATACCGATAATCAGGTTTTGACACCTCTATGGCATTAGTTCGACCATATGCATGTGTAGCACAATTCCCTTTTACCCGGTCATGAATTGCACTTCTGAACTGTTCAACAGAAAATAAGATAATACCCAAAGAGCGACCTCTTTCTGCGATATCGAGGAGTTGACGTAAAATTGGAGAGTTTTTGGGAACATCATTTGATGCATACTTGTTAAGTTCATCAACAAAAAGGATAACCTTATCAGGTATATCTGTTCGGTCAGCTCCTAGTTTCAAGTCGTAAATTGCTCTTGCAACACTACCAAATAC
The DNA here is from genome assembly GCA_900547005.1 of uncultured Prevotella sp. Classification (GTDB taxonomy): domain Bacteria; phylum Bacteroidota; class Bacteroidia; order Bacteroidales; family Bacteroidaceae; genus Prevotella. Next base: position 2,184 of record URER01000019.1, on the reverse strand, counting down.
AAAGCTTTGCGTATTCTCATCCAAACGAGCAATGTCTATAACCATTACTCTTCCATCTCGAAGGTTATTTGAGATTTCTTCTGTTAGGTCAACTTCACCATCCACGATGCTTTTTCCAAAAACATCGTTTTGAATAGCTTTGCTTATACAACGCTTAAATTTTCGCCAACTAGTTACGAGTATTTCGCCTTTATCTGTTTTCTTTGTCCCTGTTGACGATGCTGTTTGTGTATATTCTGAAAGTTTTTCGTTAAATGTTGACCACTTTTCAACCCCTTTAAAGTTCCCCTCTTGATTTATGATAAAATTGACACAACTTTCGAGAGTTCCAGTAGAATCATCTTCATTAGCAAGCAATAAGTCAAGTTTGTCTTGGCATTTTTCAAATGTGAATTTGTAGATAGAAGCCTTTCCTGCATCTATCTGAGAACGGATGTCCGATGGCTGAGCATAAGACTGTACATTTTCTGTCATTTTATCCTTGCTATACGGATAATAATATGTAACATTGTCAAATGGACGTGCAGATAATTGTAGGGTATCGCGGTATATATCTATATCAGCTTGTGGCAATTCCTTGTTCGGTTCATCTATTGCCATAAGGTCACGACCTTTCACATTAAAGAAAACAAACGCAGCCGTCTCTCCTTTTTCTGTTCTAAACTTTTCCTGAATAGCTTTAAGTAAAAACATTGAGTAAGACGTTTTTGCAGCAAGCCCAGAAATACCAGAAACATTGATATGTGCGCCATCGGGACCAATAATGAAATGAGAGTTAAGAACGACCTTGACTTTTATAGCAGCATCTCCTTGGTACATCTGAAGATAGCCACAAACCAAGGGATTCTTAACTTCATCATCACTTAGTCCTAATGCTCTCTTTACATCATTTTCATCGCAAAGAGAAACACGTCTGCTGTCCAATACAGGAGTATAGATATTTTCCGTATTACAAACTACGCGTGCTTTTACATAGTTCATTCCAAGCCGCATCATATTTCCGATGGGGTCAGTTTCAATATTTCCAAAATCACTGGAAATATAACTTGTGAAATGACTCGGTGCATCAGTAACGTGATTAATTTCTTCAACGACACCGTATGTTATTGAACCTTGTTCATGTTCAACTTTAACGATGTCAAATGGGCTTAATATTTCTTTTTTGTCAGTCCAAAAATAGAAATCATCTATTGTGGAAGGGCACTTCTCTGTAGCTGACACTTTCCCTATTATTTTTGTACTCATATCAAAAGAGTTTATAAATTATTTCGTTATTAGCATAATGTGATTTACAGAATGTTTCAGTGAGATATACGGGATAAAGGTGGTTTGCCCATCGCGAATCATTACCGAAACATACCGGGTACGCTTCCCTAATTATATTTGCACTTATCAGGTCAATAAGAGCTGTTCGAATTTGGTCACTTTCGTTATTGAGAACCATTTCGCATTTTACAATGTCGGAGAAATTAGTTTCTCTAAAATCGCTGTTGCGCAAACGTAAATACCAAACAGCAAAGAAACTTCCAGAATGCTGAGACTCATAACGGTAAACTTTTGTCCGTTGAAAAGGTTTAAGCCCCGCTATAATTTTTGATAGTTTATGTCCTTCAAAGTCAGGAATTAATTCTGGGTCAAAAGATTTAGATACGCCTACAACATATTTATAATTAGAACGCAATAGATTCCACTTGCTCATATCCATATTAGAAAATCGAGGATTATATTCAATAGAACCATCTTTGAGCAAGAAATTATCATCGTCTAAAAGATTATTCTCACAAAGATTGTTTACTACTATTTGTTCCTCATCAGTCATCTCATTTTGAATTTTTGCGACAGCTCTACTTAGATATTTATTCTTGCCCAATTCTTCTATAAAGCCATCGGTCTCATACAAAAACAAATCATGTAGTTGTATATTATGCTCTGCAAGAAATGGAAATGACGACAAATGAGAATTTACATTTTCACAATACAACTTACAAAAATTATTATTGTTGTTTTCATCATCAATATCAAAATCAGTTGGCATCGATAGTACTATACGATGATGCAGCAAATAAGGTTTGAATGTTTCACGATCCTTTCTTTCACAACATCCAACAATAATTTGGCCAGCAACTATAGGCTCAGTAGTTATTTAGTGTGGGTAGGCGTAAAGTTTAGCAATGCGATAGAGGA
>URER01000018.1 GCA_900547005.1 uncultured Prevotella sp. | reverse complement strand
GGAATGTCGTGGAAGTTCAATTCGTTGTCCTCAGTCTGACCTCCCGGCTGCTACAGGTACCATCTACCTGCCTTACAGCGCCGGTTCTTCTCCTGACTACATTCCTACACAGACTTTGGTCGACCTGTTCTCTGACAACGACTACAGAAAGCCTGTTTACTTCACAAATGTGGACATCGTGACTTCTACGGGTGGCGTAGGTACGGTTCTCGCGCTCAACAAGTATATGGACAAGGGCGTACTCTATCAGGCTACAGGCTATAACGAAAGCGCACGCTTCTGTATCGAGCCGAGAGTGTTCCGTATTGCTGAAATGTATCTTATCGCGGCAGAGGCTTATGCCCAGACCGGCGACCTCGCAAGTGCAGGCGCTTATCTGAACTACTTGCAGCAACGCCGTATCGAAGGTTTCGCAAAACGTACTTACAGCGACCTCGACACCTTTATGGCTGAGCTTATGAAGGAACGCCAGCGTGAGCTGCTGGCCGAAGGAAGCCGTCTGTTCGACATCAAACGCTGGCACATAGCCATGAATCGTGGCGAGGCTCAACAGCGCGACCTCTGTCTCCTTCCGGGTTCTGGAACTACCGATATGTCTGTTCCGGCTGACGACAACCGCCTGACATGGCCTATTCCGAAGCATGAGATGGATGTCAATCCGAACATGAAGCAGAACCCTGGTTATTAATGTGACAAATAAGAATAATCGAATAAAAAGATATGAATATGAGATATTTGAAATTATTCATGCTCCTGGCAATGTCGACAGCTTTTGTGGCATGCTCTGACGATGAAGAAAGTTACAACTCCAATGATGTGACTGTGGGCTTTACGGCTACAGAATATTCCATCAGAGAGAACGCGTCGATTGTGGATATACCTATTAATATTGTGGGAAAGATTAACGGCGATGTGACTCTGACGGTCACCGCTGAGGAATACGGTGACAATCCGGCTAAGGAATATCAGAATGGCGAGAACGTGGGAAACTATGTTATCACCGACAAGACACTTAGAGTGGCTGCCGACAATAATGACTCGAGAACTGTGAACGTGCAGGTCGCTCCGATTGACGACGACGAGATGTCAGGCAACCGTACATTCAAGCTCACCATCGCGGCTGTGAACGGCGCGCAGGTGGTAGAGGCTAACAAGACGATGATTGTTACATTGATTGACAATGAGGCGGCGCTCTACGAACGTTTCGCCGGAAGATGGCATCTCACTGGTATCATTGGTAACGGCGAAGCTGAAGAGACTTATACTGCCGATGTTGTGCTGAGCGGTACGACCGATACGAGCAAGCCTGAGTATGATAACATCTATACTGTTTCTTCGAAGGGTATGTTCAACGTAGGTATATCTCTTGACTGCAATTTCAGGTTCAGATATTCATTTGATGAGGCAAGCAAATCCGGAACAATCGGTTTCATCTGCGGTGATCTTGTAGCGTCTTACTATGATTACGAATGGATATTCCTGACTGATGACGGAGTGAATCTCACGACTGACGACGTCACTGCACCGTGGGTTCTTGGCGAAGACAACTCGCTTCCGACGGAAATAGTATTCCCTGAAGGGGCTACAATCTATTTGTATCAGCCCGGCGCAGGATACTGGCGTTATCTTACAAATATGAAACTTACACGATGATAGTTCATAAAGACTATATAATGAAATGACGAGAAACAGGTTGGCAGGCTTTAAAATAGTCGTGTCAACCTGATTTCTGTTTCTGCATTAATAGGGACAGGAAGATTTGATGGATGATTTTTATGATTGCGAAATAAAAAATATAAAGGTATGAAAAAGATTTTTATCTCTCTGTTTTTAGTTGCACTTGCAACAAACGTAACACTTGCAAAGCAAAGGACTTTGGCAGAAATGAAGTCCGAAGCAGTGAAAGTTATAACATCATCGGACACGAACGCGCCGCTGAAAGCGAAAGCCTTGCAGGGTGTGAAGGTCCTGCATAGTGAGACACAATTGTCGCTGGTAGGTTTCGAGAATGGTGCGTTTGCCGTTATCGCCAATGACGATGCGTTCCAGCCCGTTCTGGGATATACCACAGGCCGCGCCGGTGCAGAACACGCTCCGGGGTTCGTATGGTGGTTGGAGACGATGAACAAATCTTTGGAAGACCAGATGGCCGAAGGCAAGGCACAGGCAAAGGTTCAGCGCGCATCGGATGTGAAGGCAGCCGTCGCTCCGCTGATAAAGACAAAATGGGGACAGGGCGCACCCTACAACAATATGTGTCCGGAATATACAGTAGGAGGAACAACAAGAAGATATGTCACAGGCTGTGTGGCAACGTCAATGGCGCAGGTCATGAATTATCACGGTTATCCGACAAAGGGTACCGGCAGCACAAGCTACAGATATACTCCGCAAGGCGGGGCGACTCTGACATTGAGGGCGAATTTCGGAACGACGTCCTATGACTGGGCGAATATGGTGGATGATTATTCCAAAGGAGGATATACGACCGCTCAGGCTGAAGCTGTGGCAACACTGATGTCGCACTGCGGCATAGCGGTACACATGAATTACAACGCAAGCGGAAGTGGAGCGATGTCGCACGTTGCTTGCAGAGCGTTGAAGAAGTATTTCAATTACAGCGCCAAGATAGGCTGTCTGTATCGTGAATTCTTCCATGTGGACGAATGGATGAATATTATATACAAAGAGTTGAGCGACGGATGTCCGGTTATCTACGGTGGTAATTCGACAACCGGCGGCCACTCTTTCGTATTCGACGGATATGACGAGGATGGACTCGTGAGCGTGAACTGGGGATGGGAAGGTGTCGATGACGGCTATTTCGACATTGCCTCACTCAACGGTTACAACGATATACAGGATATGGTTATTGTGCGTCTGCCCGATGACGACCGCATGACGCAGGACTATACTTATCTTTGGGCATCACAGAGTCAGTTCTATGTGACGCAGAGTGGCAATACCCTGACAGTGAATGATGCTGCTCTTGTTTGTATGGAGACCACGGCTTTCCTTTCGCTTGAAGGCGATGAGGAGTTCCGTGGCAACGTGGCTTTTGTCGCGACGGACCTCTCTACCGGGAATCTTACGGTACTGGCTGCCGTAGTGGACAATACCGATGCATTCCAATATGGCCAGGGTGTGACCATCAACAATCTTAAAGCTGATATCAGTTCGCTTCCTGTAGGTGAGTACAGACTGTATTTCGCATCGAGAAGCGTTGAGGAGGCCGCGGCAGGCGAGAACTGGAATCCACTCAGAAGCAAGGAGGGAGTATCCAACAGCTATATTCTCACGGTGACAAGCAGCGGCGCAAGTCTGAAGCAGGAGGAATCTTCCGCATGGACAGGCATAGATAATGTCGAGGCCACTGAGGCTAAGGCCGACGGTCGCGTTTATTCTATCGACGGCCGTTATGTCGGCAACAGCATCGAGAGTCTTGGCAAGGGCTTGTATATTGTCAACGGCCGTAAGGTGATGAAATAAGGTCTTGAGGTTATAAGGTCTTGAGGTTATGAGGTCTTGAGGTTATGAGGTCTTGAGGTTATGACCTGTAATGAATAAAATGATGTAACAATGAGAAAGTTATTATTGACAATATCATTTATGCTTGCCTGCACAGCTATTCATGCAGTGCCGGCAAAGCGCGGAATATGGCGGACGCTGTCGCTGGCCGACGGAAAGCAGGTGAAGGCGGAGTTGCGCGGTGATGAATATATGAGTTACTATCAGACCGCTACGGGCGAATGCTATATGTTGAACTCCGGGACTGGTTTTTATGAGCAGGTAAATGTTGACGCTATGCAGGAGATTTCCACCGCGAAGCGTGCCATGCAGAATGCTCGTAGAATGCAGCGTGTGGAAAGCCGCCGTGCCAAAGCGGCCGCACGTGTTGCAGGAACGAAAAAGGGACTTGTTGTCTTGGTTGAGTTCTCAGACACATATTTCTCATCGTCGGATGCGCAGTTGCTTTACAACGATATACTCAATGGCGAGAACTATAAGAACAGCGAACTGGGCTTTGTCGGCTCGGTGCGTGATTATTTTCGTGACCAAAGCAATGGGCAACTGCTTATAGACTTCGATGTTGTCGGCCCGGTGCGCTTGTCGAAGAACTATGCCTATTATGGAGAGAACACCGGTATTGGAGGACAGGATGCTCATCCCGATGAGATGGTGGCATCTGCTTGTGAAGCCGTTGCCGACCAGGTGGACTTTAACGATTATGATTGGGACGGCGACGGTGTTGCCGATCAGGTGTGTATCCTCTATGCCGGACGCGGAGAGGCTTCAGGCGGCGGAGCCAACAGTATCTGGCCACATGAGAGCGCTCTCACGAGGTATGGCAGGAACGTGGTTATTGACGGTGTGAAGGTAGACACCTACGCTTGCAGCTGCGAGCTGGGCGAGAAAGGTACTATCGACGGTATCGGCACTTTCTGTCATGAGTTCAGCCACTGTCTTGGCATCCCGGATGTGTACGACACGGGCAGTCTTGGCAACTACGGTATGTACCGTTGGGACATCATGAGCTATGGCAACTACAACGGTGGCAGTTTCGTGCCATCGGCATACACAAGCTATGAGCGTTGGCTTGCGGGCTGGCTCGAGCCGGTGGAGCTGACAGAGGACACAGACATCAGTGATATGAAGGCGTTGGAGGACGGCGGACACGCGTACATTATATATAATGATGGCAACAGGAACGAGTACTATCTGTTGGAGAACCGCCAGAAGACGGGCTGGGATGCCGCTCAGCCCGGTGACGGTCTGCTCATAATCCACGTTGACTATGACGCTACGGTATGGAAGAACAATACCGTGAATACCCAACGAGACCATCAACGCCTTACGCCAATCGCAGCCGACAACTCATACGAGGCTTATGATGACGATTGTGCGGGCGATGCGTTCCCGTATAATGGCAACAACAGTCTGACTAAAGAGACCGTTCCTGCGGCAGTCTTGTTCAACAAGAACACCGATGGCTCATATAACATGAACAAGTCGGTAACGGATATTACAGAAAATGCCGACGGAACGATATCATTCTCGTTCAGGATAGACAATGATAAACCGCAGCCCGATGCAGCCGGCAACTGGTTCTACGAGTCGTTCGACCAGTGTAACAGTAAGGGCGGCAATGACGGTGACTGGCGTAACAGGGGTACAGGCGGTACTGCCGAAGAGTTTGTAGGAGACAATAAGGGATGGACACTGACATCATATAACGCCCCGGCCTACAAATGTATGAAGACATCCGCACAGAGCATCACAGCCCCGATGATGTATTTCGACAATGGCTCGGAGTTCGTTTTCAAGGCAGCTCCATGCAATGGCGACAAGAAAGAGCTCACCCTGACCGCTGATGGTGCGACACTGTCGCAGTCATCGTTCACATTGGTGAATGGCGAGTGGACCGAATGCCGCGCAAAGCTTACAGGCGAGGGTTATGTTTCGCTGAAGTTCTCAACAGGCGGAGCGTTCTTCATCGACGAGCTGCGCATGATATGCGCCGATGTGGTATCGTCTATAGACGGAATTATCGTCGGTAACAATCCTACAGGCGACAACAGCGTATATGGCATCGACGGCCGCTATCTCGGCACCGACATCAACGCTTTGGGCAAGGGACTATACATCGTTGGCGGCAAGAAAGTTGTCAAGTAGTTTCCTGATTACGAATTTTAGATTATGAACTAAAAAAAAAGATATTATGAAGAAACAGATTTTTGCAATCGCATTCATGCTTATGTGCCTCGGCAGTGAGGCATTGGCACAGTTGCCGGCGGTGACACTGAAGGACATCAACGGCAAGACCGTGAGAACAGACACGTTGTCGAATAACGGCAAGCCGTTTATAATCGACTTCTTCGCCACATGGTGCAAGCCCTGCAACCGTGAGCTGAAAGCCATACACGAGGTATATCCCGACTGGCAGGAGGAGACCGGCGTTAAGCTCATCGCCGTGTCCATAGACCAGGCTCAGAACATCAATAAGGTAAAGCCTTTGGTTGACGAGCAGGGTTGGGAATACGAGGTTCTCCTTGATCCGAACAGTGATTTCAGACGTGCTCTCGGCATACAGATGATACCATACGTGATTATCGTCGACGGCAAGGGCAATATCGTATATAAGCACAATGGATATACCGATGGTGCTGAGAATGAACTGATAGAGAAAGTCAGAGAGTTGATAAAATAGGCTGATTGGGCTGATTAGGCCAATTAGACCAATTAGACTAATTAGACTAATTTGCCCAATTAGAAAAAAACAACATCATGAAAAGAAAATACATACTAATCACAGCACTCGTCGCTGTTGCGTCGGCACAGGCGCAGGTCGACCTGGGCAACGGCTATTCCCTCACAGGAAGTGTGCAGAGCGATATGCTTGCGCCCACCGGTAAGCAGGCCGATGGCTCAAACGAGGACTTCCGCACCAATACATACGCCGATGTGAGCCTGACGAGCAAGCATCTTGATTTGGGCGTAAGGATGGAGTACCTTGAGCATCCGCTTCCCGGCTTCGAGACCGACAAAGGCTTCAAGGGCTGGGGACTGGCTAACATCTATGCCAAGATGCACGCGAAGAACTTCGAGGTAACACTGGGTAATTACTACGAGCAGTTCGGATCGGGCTTCATTCTCCGCACATACGAGGAGCGCAGTCTCGGCATCGACAACTCGCTGCTTGGCGCACGTGTTGTGGCACGTCCGTTCAAAGGCGTGCAATTGAAGGCCCTCACCGGATATCAGCGCCACTATTGGAAATATAACGACGCCCTCGTCTCGGGTGCTGACGTCGAGCTTAGCCTTGACCAGTGGTTCCGCGGACTCTCCGACAAAGGCGCGAGCCTGACAGTTGGCGGCTCGTGGGTGAACAAGCATGGCGACGACAAGGCAGAAATACCCGCCGATGCCACCCACATCCTCAACTTCCCGAAGAACGTAAACGCGTATGACGTGCGCGCCAACTTCAACAAGGGCGGACTTAATATCCTTGCAGAATACGCGCAAAAAGACGCCGATCCATCGTTCAAGAACAACTACATCTACCGCAAAGGATATGTGGGAATGCTCTCGGCCTCATACTCAAAGAAAGGAATGTCGGTGCTGTTGCAGGCCAAGCGTTCCGACAACTTCACGTCGGTAAGCGACTGTACGGAGAGCGGCAGCGGCTCGGCCATCAACCACCTGCCCGCGTTCACCGAGGACCACACATACGCGCTGGCTGCCATCTATCCCTACAACACCAACAAGAACGGTGAGTGGGCTTATCAGGCACAGCTCGGTTACAACTTCAAGCGCCGCACGGCGATAGGCGGAAAGTATGGCATGAACGTCAAGGTGAACTTTTCCCACGTACACGCCATCGACATGACACCCAAAGGCAGTGCCGCACTTCCCAACCTCACTCCCGGCAGTTGGGGTACCGACGGCTACGGATCAGCGTTTTGGAAGTGGGGCGACGAGACCTTCTATCAGGATTTGAACGTGCAGATAGAACGCCGTATCACAAAGGGCTTCAAACTCAACCTTATGTACATGAACCAGTTCTACAACAAGACTGTCGTTGAGGGCGAGGGCGGAATGGTACACAGCAATATCTTCATCGCCGACGGACTCTTCAACCTCAGCCCCAAGACGAAGCTGCGTGTAGAGGGCCAGTACCTTACCACCGGCGAGGACGAGGGCGACTGGGCTTTCGCTTTGGCTGAACTGTCATTGGCACCTCACTGGATGTTCACGGCCTCTGATATGTACAACTGCGGTGAGACCAACGCTCACTACTGGCAGACATACGTGACATACAACATCAAGTCGCACCGCATACAGCTTGGCTGGGGACGCACCCGTGCAGGATATAACTGCTCAGGCGGCGTTTGCCGTTACATTCCGCAGACCAAAGGCTTCACATTGTCTTACAACTATAACTTCTAACGCGTCATGAGAAAGTTCTTATATACATATATAATAATAGGTGTGGCCATGCTCGTTGCCTCATGCAGCGACATGGACGACAACGAGCGTTTCACCTACGTGAAGCCCGCCCCGGTGGCGCGTTGCGTATTGCTCGAGGACTATACGGGCCAGCTTTGCATAAACTGCCCCAATGCCGCAGGCGTGATAGACCAGATACACGAGGTTTACGGAGACAACGTGATTGCCGTGGGAATACATGGCGGACGTCTGTCGCTGCCGAGCGAGCTTAGTGATTTGGGACTTGCAACCGCTGAGGGCGAGGAATACTACAACAATGCCGGTATGCCGTCGCAGCCTTCGGGCCGCATCAACCGCAAGGGCACTCCTTCTACGATAGACTCCTGGCAGTCGCTCGTGGCAACGGAGATAGAGAAGACCGCTCCCGTGTCATTGGCACTCGTTGCCGGTTACGATGCTGATTCACGCACTGTCAGCGTGTCTGTCGACGCTAAGGGCGTAGACGGGAATGTGAACGGAAAGCTCCAGCTTTGGATCATAGAGGACAATATCGTGGCTCCTCAGAACCAGCCTGATGGTTCCATGAAGATGGATTATATCCATAATCATGTGTTCCGCGGCAGCATAAACGGCACGTGGGGTGAGGACTTCACCATTGCCGAGGGAGCGGAGAAGAATATCACCGCCAACGCTGTGCTCAAAGCGAACTGGAAGCCGGAAGACTGCTCTATCGTTGCCTTTGTATATGACTCCACAGGAGTGTTGCAGGCAGCTAAGGTGTCGCTGGTCGTAAATGACGATGACAATGCGGGCGACAATGAGAATAATGAATAATAACAATAAAGAAATAATGCAATGAATACATTTAAGATTTTAGCAGTTGCCGTGGCTCTGACGTTCGGAGCTGTATCGGTAAACGCACAGAAAGACAAGACATTCAGTTTCATCGATGCCGCAGGTAATGAGGTGGCAGATGGAAGTACCGTGATATTCTATGCGGAACAAAAAAATAAGGTTGATAATATGCCGATGTTTGGTTATTCCATACAAGCAGACTTTGCATTGAAGGTAAAAAACAATACCAATGCGGTGGCCTCGGTAGCCCTCCATGTCGTAGCTCCGGAGAATCCTACACATGGTGAGGTACAGATTTGCTTCCCCGGAGAATGTGACAGCCATACTAAAGGCGAATTTACAACTAAAAGTGTGTCTATGACAGCTAATGAAGTCAAAGAATTACACTCCGAATGGATTTTCGGTACAGTTCTTCCGGGACAGACTGATAATATCGCATACGGTGCTGAGGATGTTTCAATTACACTTATGAATGGAAGCAAGGCCGGCCCGACAGTCAATATACATAGTGTCTATGCCGACCCTACGGGCATTACCGATATTGAGTCTGCCGACAACGCCACAGAGGTTGCGCGCTACGACCTGAACGGCAGAAAGCTGACTGCTCCGCAGAAGGGACTCAACATCATAAAGCTGTCTAACGGCAAGACCGTGAAAAAACTGATTAAATAACGTGAGTTTGATGGATTTCCGATAACAGTCATAATGCGTCTTGCGTTACGTGTTTATGTTATCAGGAAAAGATTTGAAAACTCATAGAACTCGCATTAAATAAAAACTTAAATATGAAATTATGAAAAAGATTTACTCACTCATTGCCATAGCATTGTTGTCGGCGACAACACTCATGGCACAGCCGGCATTGCCGTCGGGCATCAGCCCTGTTAAGGCACAGAGCGTGCAGAACGCACCGAATATCAAGACAACTGGCACGCTGCAACCGGTGAAGGCAGCAAGAAAAGCCGCTCCGTCGATAAACATCGGCATGAGAACTGCCGCGGAGCCGAAGGCCGAAGGCCTCGCCGCAAACCAGAAACTGGCCGGCGTATATACGACCGATTCATACAACCAAGACCCGACGCTTGCTTTGGGATATAATGTCGTAAACGCAGACCTGACGGTCCTGAGCTATGTAGATGCCGCCTTACTTCAGAAATATCAGGGAAGCAAGATTGTGGGAATGCGCTTCGCACTCTCAAATCCCGCCGAAGTACATAACGTGCAGATATGGAAAGTTCAAGATTCTAAAGCTGATAAATGGGTGACGGAGAACATCCGCATTATCGATCAGGAAAAGGAAAGCGGATGGCACACAGTGATGTTCAGCAATCCGGAGACGCTCAACCTTACAGGGCTTGACGCCATTATGATAGGATTTGACTATTTGCAGAAAAAAGAAGAAGAGAATGCCACCGAAGCCCAGCACGCGGCGGCCAATCCTCTTTCTTTCGTAATGGAAGGCAGCACCCTGTCATACACCTATATCTATAATGGAAGTACTGATGTGCTTGCCGAGTTTAATGATGCACTCTATTACGGCAACCTGAGTGTCCAGCTCATCCTTGAGAACGACAACTTCCTGGCTAATGACGTGCAGATGCTCGATATGGCTACTGTAAATAAAGACTGGTTCAAACCCGGTGAGACTATGAAATACAGGTATGCGATAAACAATTTCGGAACTCAGACCATAGGCAATGTTAGGATTGGTGTATATGTGGATGGTGAGCTGAACTCTGAGATACAAGCTGCTGGCGTTGACCAGACTGCGCAGATTTTTGATACTGAGCTTGTCCTTCCTGCCGACCTCACAGTCGGTCAGCATACTCTGACCATTTGGGCTCTTTACGCAGACGACGAGAAACTGACAATGAATACAGGTGACGACAGGCTTGATATGTATTTCTCTGTCTATAAGAATTCGTTACCGCGCCAGAAGAACCTCATGGAGCAGTTCACTGCACAGGAAGGAATTAACTGTCTCGAAGGCGAACACAACCTTAAATGCTTCGCCGAAACACGCGACGACCTCGCATGGGTGGCCATTCATGGAGACTTGTCTGACGGCAGAAGCGACCAGTTCACTAATTCTTTTGGCAACAGCATAATGAAGGAAGTGGGCTATCCTCGTTTCCCGTCCGTGGCATTCAACCGTACTTTTGTTAATGACGGTATGAATAACAATATAGCGATCGCTGATGTGTTCACGATTGAAGATACTCAGGAAATAAACAACTATTTCAATAACGTTGTCAGCTATACCAACGAAAAGGCTCCTTCGTTTGCTACGGTAGACATTATTGGCTCATATACAGGCAACAGGGTGAGTGCTACAATATCCGGAACCGGTGCCCATTTCAACAATGTATCTGGGGGCGATGATATATTGAAGGACTACAAGCTGACCGTATGCCTTACAGAGGATAAGGTCGTGGCAAAGCAGATACTTCCGAACGGCGCATATGAGGATAATTATATCCACAACAACGTGTTGCGCGATGTCTATACCGTCGATATGGATGACGACTTTGAATTGAAGTGGACTGACGGCAAGTATGCGTTGTCTTATTCTACACGTCTCGGTTCCGGCTGGAATGGTAACAACATGAATATTGTTGCGTTCATATCTCCTAAAGTCAACTCCACCAACCCCAACTATCAGGCACAGTGGGTTACCAATGCCAACTGTATAGCTTTCAAGGACCTTGCCATCGGTACAGGCATCAGCGGTGTCTGCAACAATGGCGAGCCTGTGGTAGAGGTTGCGCGCTACAATGCTGCCGGTCAGGTTATCTCTGCTCCGCAGAAAGGTCTCAACATCATCAAGATGAGTAACGGAGAGACCAGAAAGGTAATAATAAAATAGGATAGGGGAGAATAATATGGAATAGGAATGGATATGATGGGGCACGGGGCTGTGCCTGATGGCATGGCCGCCGTCCCGTCTTTCCAATACTATATAATGTATTATTTATTTTTTAATTTTTAAGTTTATGGAAAGAACAAAAACTTTACACAAGTACGTGGGGCACACGCTCCATGCGCTGATGTTGGCGTTGTTGTTCCTGTGGTGCGGTAATGCCTCCGCAGAAGTTACGGGAACGGGAACAAAGGAAGACCCTTACATCTTTGCAGATGATATAGAGGGCCTCGCCACAGCAGATGGCGTACAGTTTGCAGCGAAAGGTTACCGGTTGTATGCTGCATTTACACCTAAAGCAGATGGAATACTTGTAATTTCGTCTGTTTACAGTCAGTTCACCGACGACACCTTTACTACAGTAGGCGGAACTCAGCCGACATGGGACGGCAAGTATCCGCAGCAAGCTAAGCTGCAATGTACTGCCGGCACCACTTATTATGTAGGAGGCAGTATGCCGAGTTCAACTGTAACAATCAAGTACCTTGCCGAGGATGAGCCGCTGAAGCTCACCGCATATTCTCCTGAGGATGGCAGTACTTTCGATGTGATAAAGGGAACTGTTAATCTGGAATTCAACAAGAAAGTTTCGATAAGCGGTTGTCTTGTAACTTTCGGAAACCAGACTCTTAGTCCTGGTGTCATGGTTCAGAATGCCTATGCTTCTGTAGATGTGAAGAAGCAGATTATGGCAGCCTACAACAATGGCTCGCTGCATGAAGGTGATGATATCACGTTTACGTTCTCAGGAATCAAGGATGCAGAGACTAATGCTCTGCTTAACGGCAATGGAACATTTAATGTTACCTACAAGGCTTCTGCAAAGCCAATGTCGCTTGTTTCAAGCGTCAACACCCCGTCTGCCGGCATTCCTGTTACCGACTTCAAGTCATATTATATGAAGGGTGATGCCACATCTGTCGTAACGGTAACTTTCAGCGATGCCATAGGTTCTGTCGGTGGCGTGACACTCACATTCGGTAATATTGACGGTACGGGTGAGGACGATGCTCCGAGCCAGTATTACAGGGAGGATGTTTCTTACAAAATCGATGGCAATAACATTGTAATCGACTTTAAGGACAAGCTCCGCCGTTTCGCTGATATGCTCCCCGGTGTTGACCTCTCTACTATCGCACCACAGTTCCAGGACAGATTCAAGACAATGAACTTGTCGATAAACGGCGTTAAGGATGTCAACGGTAATCTGGCTTATTCTGAAGGACAAGGAACTTTAGGCTCATACGGTTTCGTCTATAATTTCAAGGAGATTGACTATTCTGTGGCAACCGAGTTGACAGTCGAAGGCATTAGCAACGCTTCAATTACTTCAGATACAAAGAATGTGGAACTCTGGTTGCAGGAGACCGGCGGCAAGGCTGTATTTACAGGCGTTAAGTTCGCATATAAGGAAAACGGTGAGGACAAGACAACTGTTGTTCCGTTTAGTTCTCTCACTGTAGCTGATGATAAATCGGATAAAGATGCTAAGATTTATACCATTCCGGTGCCTAATGTGGTAATGGATGAAGGTACTGTGACCGTATCGCTTGACGGTGTTGAGGCTCCTGACGGTGTTGAGCATAAAGAATATTCCGTAGATATCGCTTGTGTTGGCAGAACTGCTGCAACTTCTGAGTTTGCTGTAAATAGTGCAATATGGCACGGCGCGGACGGTGATGTCGATATGAAAACCGCTGCGATAGAGACATTTACTACCAAGTCAAAATCTACAATTGTACTTAACAAGGAAGTTGGCTATGTAACTTGGGAGCTTACTGAAATAAGCGGTGAGACCAGTACTCTGCTAAAGAGCAGTTATGTGGCAGAGAATTTAATAACTAAGTCTGCCGGCACCTCAACATTTGATATCACATGGCGTGGTGCTGCCGTTACATTGAAATCCGGTAAAGAATATGTATTTACAGTGAAGGCTTGGAATAATGCAACAGAGGCACAGGGACCTGGTCTTAACAATCCTACAGTCGGTACCACTTCATTCAGTATTACACCGGCTGGCAAGGCATACGTTTACAGTGACGTGGTTCTTCAGAGCCATATCGCTGATCCATATCTTCTCATGAACAGCGAGGAGACAACCTACACACTTGAGTTCAGCGGTCCTGCAACTGTCAAGAAGGTCATTCTGAACGAAGGTCAGGGTATGTCATCTGAATGTGAAGTTAAAGCTGTAGAGGGTTCAAATGACCAGACATGGATTGTTACTATACCTGCAAGCGCTCTCTCCGAGTCTCAGATTCTTATCAATGTGTTCGCAGAGGACAAGGAGCATCGCGCCATCAACAAGGCTTTGGACTATACTAATCCTACTGACGGTGGCGACAATGTATGGCTTCCTATCACATTAGAGGCAGAGTTCAACAAGCCTGCATTCACAGTAACTCCGGAAAGTGAGACCACTCTCGAGAAGATCGATGTCATCACGTTCTCATATAGCGGTGCTATCAACCCAAGCTACGCCATCAGCGATAAGATTAAGATTATGACCAATGGCGGCCGTACATTATTGTATGAGCTTGGCTTTGATGATGTAAAGCGTCCTGAGGGATATGAGGGAACAGACAAACTGTGTATCGTACTGGACAAACCGATCACAGACGCTGGCAACTACACCATCGATGTTCCGTCAGGATTCTTCAATCTCGGCGAGGAGTTTGAGGGAGCTTCAAGCAGAGCTACAACAATCTACTATGAGATCAAGGCTGCGGTTGATCCAAACGAATTAGTGCTTACAGCAGATCCTGCCGCTGGTGCAGTCGCAGAAATTCCCGCAACAATTCATCTGACGGGTAATTGTGACGTAGTTGATATTGCAGACTATAGCTTGAAACCGACTTTGGTTGATGATAAGAATGTATCTTATGGCGTTGATTATATGCTCAATATGGATGACTGGAATATTCAGAATATAGTCGACATAACTCTTAATGATGGCGCAATCACCGCTGATGGTACTTATACTCTTACTATTCCTGCCGGCTTAATTCAAAATTTCGATAATGGCAACACTAATGGGGAACTTGTGATTAAGTATGTCATCGGCACAAGTACAGGCATCGACAACATCGTTGCCAACGCTGGCGGTAAGGTTGACGTTTACACAATCAATGGCGTGAGCGTTCTCCGCAATGCAGATGCCGCAGCTGTTAAGGCTCTGAAGAAGGGACTTTACATCATCAACGGCAAGAAAGTCGTGATAATGTAAATCATGCAAAAGTGAGCTTCCCGAGTTTTGGGGATATTGCCCGCGGTAGAGAAATCTGCCGCGGGCAAACATCCTGAAAACTCAGGAATCCCACTTTTTTTGTTTTGACTCAGCGGCAGGTTATCGCTTGCTTGCCGTATGATATTTGCAATTCTAACTTAAATAATTATATGTATGAAAAAAGGAATCATTAAGAAAATGCTGTTCTGCCTCGTTGGGCTGTTGGCTTCTGCCAACGTGTCGGCGCAGGTGGCACCGCCGACATTGACGCCATACAACTTTATGGACCAGTCAATGATCAATGCCGTGTCAGACAACGGCAAATGGGCCGTATCCTACGGTACGGGATCGGCCGACGCTTCCACCTACACCAACACCCGCCGTATAAATATCGAGACAGGAGAGGTGGATGTTCTCGGACTTGAGAACGAGGGTACCACACCACTTACGTGCTCAGCCAATGACGTTACCAATGACGGTGTCGTTGTGGGCTCGTATAGAGGAAGGCCCGCAAAGTGGACCAAAGAAAAAGGCTGGGAGGCAATGGAAAGATGGTCAGGCTGGGAGTCCGGCCATATCAATTCCGTTACCCCCGACGGCAAGTATGCCGTAGGTGTAGTGCAGAACGAAGACTGGAGCGAGGAAGCAGTGCTCTACGACCTTGAGACCGGTGAAATGCTCGACACTCCGGGACTTCCCACCAAGGGAAGCAGCACAAGCACAGCAGATGATATGCTGGCCGAGAACTGGAAGCAGAGACGGTTTAACGAGATTTCTGCCGACGGACGTTACATCACCGGTATCATCGACTTCTCTTACACATGGAACACGCTCGGATTCATTTACGACCGTGAGACCGCAACCTTCAGCAAGCCCGGCTTCGATGCCGACGGCACACCGTGGATAGAGGGACTCGTATCAGTTACAGAAGGCTCGTTCAGCCCTAACGGCAAATGGTATGGCGGTACGGCATACGTGGCAAAGTCAATGGGCAACGAATACTCTGTGCCGTTCCGCTATAATATGGAGACAAAGGAGTATCAGCTCTATGAAGGAGCCGAGTCGCAGAAATATAGCTGTATCAGGATGGACGACAACGGAGTGATGTACGGTTCCGTTACATATACCGGACCTATACGCTCGCTCTATGCGCTCGTCGACAACTTCTGGTATCCTATCGACGACCTGCTGAAGCTACGCTACGGCATCGACTTCTACGGCAAGACAGGTTTCGACTATACCGGTACGTGTTCGGGCGTGTCGGGCGACGGCAAGGTGCTCGCCTCATTCCCCGACCCGTATACCAGCTACACGCTGAAGATGAACGAGTCGATAGCCGACGCCGCACGCAACGTCGATCTGCTGTCTATCTACAAGACCACACCTTCCGACGGCTCGTCTGTGACAAACATCAAGAACGTTGAAGTGGCATTCAACTATGAAGTGGATGTCATTGGCGAAAAGACAGATGTCAAGTTCACCGATAAGAACGGCAATTCTTTTTCGTCTGTGGTGAAGTTTGAGGTTAATTCCACGAACAAGAAGGTCGTTACTGTGGGCTTACGTACCAAGGCGTTGACGGTAGGCGAGACATATACCCTCACCATTCCGGCAGGAACAATATCCCTGAAAGGCAACAAGACCCGCACCAACAGCGAGATAGTAGTGCATATCACAGGCAGGGGGGCTGCTCCGGTGGAGATGGTTTCGGCCACACCCGCCGACGGCACCGCGATGACACACATCGACGTGAGCACCAATCCGGTACTCATCACCTATAACACCGACGTGAAACTGGGTGAGAATGTCAAGGCACAGCTCTATCGTGAGGGTGATGATACACCTATGGCAGAACTTACTCTCGCCACATCGAGCAACGCCGAGCAGTCGAAGATGGTGATGGCCTATCCCGCTTCGATACAGTATCTCTACTTGGGAAGCAACTACAAGCTGGTGATACCGAAAGGAGCCGTTACCGATGTCAACGGCGACAACCCCTGTGCCGAGCACGTATTGAACTACGAGGGAAAATACGAGCGCGTGATTGTCAGCGACGACAACACCCTGTATAGCGAAGATTTCAATACCGGCGTGGCAAATATGCTGTTGCGCGACGGCGACGGCAATACCCCTAACGAGGAGATGCAGGGCTATGACTTCCTTGAGGGATCCGACTCATACGCCTGGGTTCCGGTACGCGACGATGGCAGCGACGACTTCGCGGCCGCTTCCACATCGGCTTACGACCCCGCTGGCAAGTCGGACGACTGGATGGTCACTCCGCAGATTTTCATCCCGGAAGACACCAAGTGCATACTTGGGTTCGACGCGCAGGGATTCCGCAACAGCAAGACCGACAAACTGAAGGTGATTGTTTATGCCGATGATGAGGTCTACAACTATCTCAATGCCGACCTTTGCGCGAAGATGCGCACGCAGGGCAAGGTCGTAATGGACGAGCAGGTACTGCCGGGAGAGAGCGAGGGCAACCTTGCCGGCGACTGGAAGCACTATACATTCGAACTCGACGAGTTCATGGGCAAGAACATCTACGTGGCGTTCGTAAACGAGAACGAAGACCAGAGCCTCGTGATAGTCGACAATATCCTCGTGGAGCGTTACACTCCGTTCCTCACGGCTCTCATGTCGGAGACCACCGTCGTGGCACAGAACGAGATGACCGTGAAGGGACGCGTCATAGCAAATGTTCCCGACGCTACATTCACGGATGTCACCGTCAAGCTGCTCGATGCCGACAAGAATGTCGTAGATCAGGTTACGGGAAGCGGACTCTCACTCACTAAGGGCGACAAGTTCGACTTCACCTTCGACAAGCCTCTGCCTCTTACCGTCGGCAAGGAGAACAAGTTCTACTTCGACGTGACAATGGGCGAGAACAACAGCGAGGCGGCGTTCACCGTCAAGGACCTCGCCTTCCAGCCAACAAAGCGCGTTGTCATCGAGGAGATGACCGGTATGGGCTGCGGCAACTGCCCGCTCGGACACTATGCTTGGGACAAGATTTCCGGCACGTATGGCGACAAGGTGATAATGGCGGCATATCATGTATATACCGGCGACATCTACGAGAGCGGTATGTCGAGCTATGTAAACAGCTTCCTCGGACTTTCCGGCGCTCCGTCGGCAAAGATAAACCGCGGCAGCATCGCTTCTTCGCCGATGGTTTCTTCGATTACCGACGGCAAGACCACTTACTCGCTCAACTCTCCTAACGCAACGTGCTGGCTCGACCTCGTAAGTGCCGAGATGGGTACGGATGCCGATGCCGACCTCTCTGTTACGGCTACCGTGGCCGACGGAAAGGTCAGTGTGCCGTTCTCAACCAAGTTCGCCATTGATATGGAGAAGCAGAATGTCGGTCTGTTCCTCATCATTACCGAGGACAACCTTTTCGGCTATCAGGACAACTACTTCTCGGAGTTGGAACCAGGCAGTGGCCTCGAAGACTGGTGTTCTGGCGGAAAATACGGCCAGAGCCAGATACTTCCGTTCATGCAGAACCATGTGGTACGCGCACAGGTAGGCACCTACAACGGCGCGTCGGGCTATATCCCGGCCGACATCACAGCAGGCGAGGAATATACAGGTACTGTAACGTTCAATGTTCCTACGGTGAACGACATCAACAACTGCAATGTCGTATGTATGATGATCGACATCAACACCGGCCGTGTCATCAACGTTGCCGAGGCCAAGATAACCGATCCAACCGGCATCAGCGGCATCAATGCCGATGGCGAAGGTGCTGAGGAGGTGGCACGCTACAATGCCGCAGGCCAGATGATTACAGGTCCGCAGAAGGGCTTGAACATCATCAAGTATGCCGACGGCACAACACGTAAGGTCGTTGTTAAATAACACTCTTTTACTATCTGACATCATCCCCGGCAGGCGTTTCCTGTCGGGGATTTTTTTTGCACGGCAGTACTGCGGCGCAATACTGGAGTAATCCGGCCGTAGTACAGGAGTATTCCGGCCGTAGTACTGGAGTAATTCGGGCTCAAATACTCGAGTATTCCGGGCTGAGTACTGGAGTATTTTGGGCTAAGTACTGGCATGGTGCCGTTAGATTTTTGATTAAACTTTTTGTTCTATCATTAATTTATATTATTTTTGCAGTCTAAAGGAGGGGGTACGTACCTACTTCAAAGGATTTATTACTCATTTGGGAAGAAAAGAAGACGATTGCAGAAGACTGTACAAGACGCAAGTCGGTATGTTCTCATCCATGTCGCTTTCGGGGTGTTCCGTCAACGGGCTGCCATTCCGGGATGAGTGTTTCGGCGTTTTATTACTGCGGCGTGCAGGAGGATAATTCTAACATTAAATAATTTAATTTCAATCATTTATGTGGTTAATCAATTCATCTATCGGTAGGAAAGTAGTAATGTCTGTAACCGGCATTGCGCTTATCCTGTTCTTGACATTCCACTGTTGCATGAATGTGGCGGCTCTCTTCTCTGCGGAGGCTTACAACATGATTTGCGAGCTGTTGGGTGCAAACTGGTATGCCGTCGCTGCCACCTTAGGCTTGGCAGCGCTGGCGGTCATTCACATTGTCTACGCCTTCATCCTTACGGCGCAGAACCGCAATGCGCGCGGTAGCGAGCGTTATGCCGTTACGGACAAGCCGGCGAAGGTTGAGTGGGCATCGCAGAATATGCTCGTGCTGGGACTGATAGTAGTGCTGGGCTTGGCTCTCCACTTCTTCAACTTCTGGTGGAACATGATGGCTGCCGAACTGTTCCATTTCGCTGACCCGTTAGGCGATCCTGCCAACGGTTTCGGCTACATTCAGGAGACATTCAGTTGTCCGGTCTATGTAGTCCTCTACATCATTTGGCTGGCTGCTCTGTGGTTCCACCTCTCTCATGGCTTCTGGAGCGCCATGCACACTCTTGGCTGGAACGGCAAGACTTGGTTCTGCCGTTGGAAGACCATCGGTCTGGTTTACACAACCCTGCTGATGCTGGGCTTCCTCGTTGTTGTGCTGGCTTTCGCTTTCGGCATTGCTCCGAGTTTGTGCGGACAGTGCTGCTAATTCAAAATTCATAATTCAAAATTCATAATTAAGAATATGACTAAGACATTAAATTCCAGAATACCGGAAGGACCGGTGGCTGAGAAATGGACCAATTATAAAGCTCACCAGCGTTTGGTGAACCCAAAGAACAAGTTGAAGCTGGATGTTATCGTCGTGGGTACGGGTCTCGCCGGTGCGAGTGCCGCTGCCAGTCTCGGCGAGATGGGCTTCAATGTGCTGAACTTCTGCATTCAGGACTCTCCGCGCCGCGCCCACTCTATCGCTGCGCAGGGTGGTATCAACGCAGCCAAGAACTATCAGAACGACGGCGACTCTGTTTATCGTCTGTTCTACGACACTGTGAAGGGTGGCGACTATCGCGCCCGTGAGGCAAACGTCTACCGCCTTGCCGAGGTGTCGAACAATATCATCGACCAGTGTGTGGCGCAGGGTGTGCCTTTCGCACGTGAGTATGGCGGTATGCTCGCAAACCGTTCTTTCGGTGGCGCGCAGGTTTCTCGTACCTTCTATGCTAAGGGACAGACTGGCCAGCAGCTTCTGCTCGGCGCTTACTCTTCATTGAGCGCACAGGTTCATGCGGGCAAGGTTAAGCTCTTCACACGTTACGAGATGGAGGATGTTGTAATCGTTGACGGCCGCGCACGCGGTATTATCGCAAAGAATCTCGTGAGCGGCAAGCTGGAGCGCTTCTCTGCCAATGCTGTCGTAATCGCTACGGGTGGTTACGGAAACGCTTACTTCCTCTCTACCAACGCTATGGGATGTAACTGTACGGCTGCCGTTCAGTGCTACCGTAAGGGTGCTTACTTCGCTAACCCGTCATACGTTCAGATTCACCCGACTTGTATTCCGGTTCACGGCGACAAGCAGTCTAAGCTGACTCTGATGTCTGAGTCGCTGCGTAACGACGGCCGTATCTGGGTGCCGAAGAAGATTGAGGACGCAAAGAAATTGCAGAAGGGCGAAATCAAGGGAAGCGATATTCCTGAGGAAGACCGCGACTACTACTTGGAGCGCCGCTATCCGGCATTCGGAAACCTCGTGCCTCGTGACGTGGCTTCGCGTGCGGCTAAGGAGCGTTGCGACCACGGCTTCGGCGTGAACAACACCGGTCTGGCTGTGTTCCTCGACTTCTCCGAGTCTATCAACCGTCTCGGAATCGATCAGATTATGCAGCGTTACGGCAACCTCTTCGATATGTATGAGGAGATTACCGACGTGAATCCGGGTGAGCTGGCCAACGAAATCAACGGCGTGAAGTACTACAACCCGATGATGATATTCCCGGCCGTACACTATACGATGGGTGGTATTTGGGTTGACTACGAGCTTCAGACAACCATTCCGGGTCTGTTTGCCATCGGCGAGTGCAACTTCTCTGACCACGGTGCCAACCGTCTCGGTGCGTCTGCGCTCATGCAGGGTCTGGCCGACGGCTACTTCGTGTTGCCATACACAATCCAGAACTACCTCGCAGACCAGAGCATCTGGCCGCGTCTGTCTACCGACCTGCCTGAGTTCGAGGAGGCTGAGAAGGCTGTTGAGGCTGAAATCGACCGTCTGATGAACATCAAGGGTAAGCGTTCTGTAGACTCTATCCACAAGGAACTGGGTCATATCATGTGGGAGCACGTAGGTATGGGACGTAACAAGAAGGGTCTTGAGGAAGGTCTCGAGCTGCTGAAGAAGCTCCGCAAGGAGTTCAACACCAACCTCTTCATACCAGGAGAGAAGGATGGTTTGAACATCGAGCTTGACAAGGCTATCCACCTCCGCGACTTCATCATCATGGGTGAGCTTGTGGCTTACGACGCTTTACAGCGTGAGGAGAGCTGCGGTGGCCACTTCCGTGAGGAGCATCAGACCGAAGAGGGCGAGGCCAAGCGTGACGACGAGAACTTCTTCTACGTTGGCTGCTGGGAGTATCAGGGTGCCGACGACAAGGCTCCGGAGCTCATCAAGGAACCGCTCGAGTATGAGGCAATTAAAGTACAGACACGTAATTATAAGAATTAATTAAGGTTATGAGGTCGTAAGGTTATGAGGTTATAAGGTGATAAATGCTTTAAAATATGGGACCATATAAGAATCTAACTGTTTGGCAGAAGTCTATGTTACTTGCAAAGGAGATTTACACAGTGACAGCTTCTTACCCACAAAGTGAGGTCTATGGTCTCGTGAGCCAAATGCGCAGATGTGTAGTATCGATACCATCTAATATTGCAGAAGGATATGGCAGAGGCAGTAACCGTGACTTGGTACATTTTCTATACATATCTTTAGGCTCGTCCAATGAATTGGAGACTCAGTTACTGTTGTCTCAGGAGTTCGGATATATTTCAGATGCAAAAGCAGATGTACTTATAACGCTTAATGGCGAAGTAAACAAAATGCTTTCATCATTGATTTATAAGAGAACTCTTTCTGTAAAAAGTAATTTCATCCCAGGACCTGAAATAATTAGGGAATGTAGTGATTTCACCTCAAAACCTGAAACCTCGAAACCATAAAACCTAAAATATCATGGCAAGAAATATTTCATTCACATTAAAGTATTGGAAGCAGAACGGTCCGAGAGAGAAGGGCCACTTCGATACACACGAGATGAAGAACATACCGGACGATACGTCTTTCCTTGAGATGCTTGACATCCTCAACGAGGAACTCATCGAGGCTGGACAGGAACCGTTCGTGTTCGACCATGACTGCCGCGAGGGTATCTGCGGTATGTGTTCGCTCTATATCAACGGTACGCCGCATGGAAAGACTGAGCGCGGAGCTACAACCTGTCAGCTCTATATGCGCCACTTCAACGACGGCGACGTTATTACCGTTGAGCCGTGGCGTTCGGCCGGTTTCCCGGTAATCAAGGACTGTATGGTTGACCGCGGCGCGTTCGACAAGATTATCCAGGCCGGCGGCTACACCTCTATCCGCACAGGACAGGCTCAGGACGCCAACGCCATCCTCATACCGAAAGAGGATGCCGACGAGGCTATGGACTGCGCAACCTGCATCGGTTGCGGCGCGTGCGTGGCAGCCTGCAAGAACGGCTCAGCTATGCTGTTCGTAAGTTCTAAGGTAAGTCAGCTCGCATTGCTTCCGCAAGGCCGTCCCGAGGCAGCTAAGCGCGCTAAGGCAATGGTCATGAAGATGGAGGAGCTTGGCTTCGGCAACTGCACCAACACACGTGCTTGCGAGGCTGTTTGTCCTAAGAACGAGTCCATCGCCAACATCGCCCGCTTGAACCGTGAGTTCATCAAGGCAAAACTGGCAGACTGATATTATCGCGATAATTGTATTATCCCCCGATGACATTGCGCATCGGGGGATTTTTTTATGGTAAAAAATCAAGTGTGGATATTATTACAGGGTCGCAGAGCACTTCTTTCAGCATCTTTACTATTCCGAGTCTACAACGCCGATTTTAACTTCTGGATATTTGCCGGGGATGCCGGCGCCGTGAATTGGAAATACGGAAGTTACAACACAAAAGAGAAGACTTGTGCCGTTGTCGGATGGAGCGGCACTCAGCCATCATCGGGTAAGCTCACAATTCCCTCACAAGCGACCAAAGATGGGGTGGCATATACCGTAACCGCCGTATCCGCAAACGCCCTTAACGGCTTTACGGATGTAACCCAAATCACTATTCCTGCATCTATAACAAAGCTCGCCGGCAACGATGAAACCGGCAATTCTCGCGTTGATATTGAGAATTTCGACAACTATTCCCCTATGGAACATTATGAAACTGCCAATGCGAGATATTATGTTCCTGGCAAAGTACATAAAAAAAGATGCCATTGCAGCCTTTTAATGTGGTAATTACGACATTAAAAGGCCTTTTTTGTGTCCGATTCCACATATTTTGCCTAAATTTGCGGTATGACAACAGACGAGTTTATAAGTACTTACAGAGAGGAGGATGTGCGCCGGTTGGCTTTGCAGGCTGCTAAATTTCCCGATGTCGATATGCCTTTTGCGCTCGACCAGATAGCCGGTTGGCAGGCAGCAAGGCGCAAATTGCCGTCTTGGGCAGCCGTGGATGGACTTGTTTATCCGCCGCATATCTCTATGGAACAGTGTTCGAGCGAGGCAACGGCGAGGTATAAGAGGAGTGAAGAGGGAAGATGGAAGAACGAAGAATCCAATACCCTTGAGGGTATGGACAAGGGACTAAAAGAGAACGCAGTATTTGATTCTTCGTTCTTCCATCTTCCCTCTTCACTCCTCATAGACCTTACCGGCGGCTTCGGCGTTGATTTCTCTTTCCTCTCGCATGGCTTTTCGCGTGCTGTGTATGTGGAACGTCAGCCCCATCTATGCGATGTGGCGCGCAAGAACTTTGCCCTGTTGGGCCTCGATAATGCCGAAGTGGTGTGTGGCGACGGCGTGGAATATCTGCAAATCATTGACCATGCCGCGATGATTTACCTCGACCCGGCGCGCCGCGACAGTCACGGAGGCCGCACATACGCTATCAGCGACTGCACGCCCGATGTCCTCTCCCTTCTCCCCACGCTGCTTTCTAAGGCCGATCGTGTGATGGTAAAGCTCTCACCTATGCTCGACTGGCACGAGACCGTGCGCTCGCTGAATGCCGTCTGTCCCGACTGCGTTGCGGAGGTGCATATCGTTTCGGTGTGCAATGAGTGTAAGGAAATGCTCGTGGTGATGACCAAACACACCCATGCGCCGCTGACGGTGCACTGCGCGAATTTAAGTGGAGAGGGAAGAGTGAAGAACGAAGAAACAAATACTGCGTTCTCCTTCTGTCCTTTGTCCAATCCCTCAAAGGTATTGGATTCTTCCCTCTTCCCTCTTCCCTCTTCACTCCCCTTTGATTCTTCGTTCTTCCCTCTTCCCTCTTCACTTTCTTTATACGAACCCAACGCCTCGATAATGAAAGCAGGCTGTTTTTCCCAGTTGTGTGAACGCTATGGAGTGCGTGCTGTGGGGCGCAACAGCCATCTGTTCGTTTCTGATGAGGCTGTGGATGACTTCCCCGGCCGCCGCTTCCGCATTCTCGCCACATCGTCGATGAACAAAAAAGAAATAAAAAAGGCACTGTCGGGAATCGACAGTGCCAATATTACGGTGAGGAATTTTCCTCTCAGCGTGGCCGAGCTGCGCAAGCGGTTAAAGCTCAAAGACGGCGGCGACACATATATCTTCGCGACTACCGTGGGGACAGACAAACGCCTGCTTATTATCTGTAAAAAGGCGTAAGCGGCCTTTTACATCAGCGCAAGGATATCCTCCGCTATCTGCCCGTCCGTCAGTCGGTTGTCCTCCATCAGTTTGTTTGCGTCGTAACGGTCGTAGAGAGCCTTCTTCACGCCACAGCAGAGAACCTTCATCGAGGTCGGTCCGTAGAAGCGAGCGATGCGTTCGCCGAAACCGCCGTCCACACATCCATCCTCAATCGTAGCCACAACGCGGTGCGAAGCCTTCAGTTCTTCGAGCATCTCCTCATCAATGCCCGACAGATAGCGCGGGTTTATCAGCGTAGCATTGATGCCCTTAGACTTCAGAATCTCAGCCACCTGCTCGCCCTTGCGGTAGAAATCGCCTGCCGCGATGATGGCAACGTCCTTGCCCTCACGTGTTTTCAGAAACTTGTTCAGCTCACTGTAATCCGTATCGTATGCCATATCGCTGTGGCACACGCCCCATTCCGGTACGCGGATAGCCACCGAATACTGTTCCTGACGTATTGCCCAACGTTCCATTGCGATAAGTTCCTCGTAGGTTGTCGGC
This sequence comes from uncultured Prevotella sp., assembly GCA_900547005.1. Taxonomy (GTDB): domain Bacteria; phylum Bacteroidota; class Bacteroidia; order Bacteroidales; family Bacteroidaceae; genus Prevotella. The sequence goes on along the minus strand of URER01000018.1, from coordinate 20,206 downwards.
GCAAGATAGACGAGATTTGGTATATGACTGAGCATTGGAATGTCGAAGAAGCAGATATGCGTGAAGTCGTTCATTCCGAAAATCGACGCTCCGATGACGTTGACGACCGCCGGATTGCCGTTCACGCAGAGGTCCTGCGCCAGTTGGTCGTAGGTGCGCTGTATGAATGTCGCGTATGTGCTGAACACCGGACGCACGCCACCTTTTGCCATTCCCGAAGCCATAGCCACGGCCTGTTCCTCGGCGATGCCCACGTCGACAAACTGCTTTCCGGCTGCCTCGCGCTCTACCGGACCGAATCCTACGGCCTTCGGGACGCCCGCGGCTATGCACACTAATTTCTCGTCGCGCTTCATTTCCTCGCGCAGCCACTCTCCGAGCAACGCCGGCATATACTCGCCTGCGCCTCCTGTTGCCGCTTTTCCGCTTTCTATGTCGAACGGACCATGATAGTGCCAGTTCTCTTTGGCCTCCACAGCCGGCTCATATCCATGACCTTTTTCCGTATGGATATGCACCACCGTAGGCCGCGGCGTGTCCTTGACAGCGCTGAACGTCTCTATCAGCCGCTGAATGTCGTTGCCTTCCTCCAGGTAGACATACTCGAAACCGAGAGCCTTAAAGTAGTTCAGCTCCGCCTTTCCGCCCGTCTTGCGCAGCAGTTTCAGGTTGCCATACAGTCCGCCGTGGTTCTCGGCGATGCTCATCTCATTGTCGTTCACCACCACGATGATATTCGTACCCAGCTCCGCCGCAGTGTCGAGACCCTCGAAAGCCTCGCCGCCGCTCAGACTGCCGTCGCCTATTATCGCCACGACGTTCTCCTTGCCGCCCATTATGTCGCGAGCCTTTTGCAGTCCGCTTGCGAGCGAAACGGATGTAGACGTGTGTCCAATCTCGAAGTTATCGTAGACCGACGACTCTAACGGGCTGCTATATCCCGAAACTTCGGCAAAGCGGCTGCTGTCGGTGTAGCCGAATGCGCGTCCCGTCAGCATCTTGTGTGGGTAAATTTGGTGCGACACATCGAACACAAACTTGTCCTCGGGTGCGTTGAACACGTAGTTGAGAGCTATCGTTGCTTCGGTTATTCCGAGGTTCGGCCCCACGTGTCCGCCCTGTTGGCTCACGCGGTTCAGAATTCCTTTTCTTATCTCCTCGGCCAGTTCGCCGAGTTGTTCCACCGTAAAGGCCTTGATGTCTTGCGGTGTCTTGATTTTCTCTAAATACATATCGTAAAAATAAAGCCTTCTCTTGCTCCTTCGAAGGGGTAGGGCATTTACAGGTGAGAAGGAATGGTTACGCCCCCTGCCGGGCTTTCTTTCAATTTTGATGTTGCAAAATTAAACAATTATCATGATATAATTTGTATATGATTTACAGAAAAAATGCCCCGAAATACATAAAGATAGGAGGCCGGGGGACAGGAGTTCGGGAGTTCAGACAATACAGTTAAGGAATCATACCGAAGTTCTATATTTTAGTACAAGCGTCTTGTACCGTTTGTACAAAGGCTCTGTACAAAGAGTACAAAGGCCTTGTAGTAACAGTTATCTGACTTTTCCTTTGATGTCGTGGAGTTCTGTACAAAGAGTACAAAGGCCTTGTAGTAACAGTACAAAGCCCATGTACTTTTAGTACACAGGCGTTGTATTAAGTTTGTACTTATGTTTTTGTAGGTTGAAAGTTATGAGGGTGAGGTTTTAAGGTTATGAAATCGCTTCGCTTTTAGGTTATTATGTGAGGTTGCCAAATGGCAAATATCACCTTAAAAACCTGAAACCTAAGAGCGAAGCGACCTTAAAACTCACACATTACTGCGGATTAATCTCCTTTATCAGACGGTCGGCGTGTCCCCATTTGTCCATCATGTAGAGCACGTAACGGATGTCTACGCCGATGCAGCGGGCCAGATGATGGTCGAAGAGAATGTCGCTTGCCAAGCTGTCCCAGTTGCCGTCGAACGCAAGACCGATGAGACGCCCCTTGCCGTCGAACATAGGCGAACCGCTGTTACCGCCAGTGATGTCGTTGTTGGTGAGGAAGCAGAGCTGCATCTTGCCCGTTGTCTTGTCCTGATACTGACCGAAATCCTTCGCCGAAAGAAGCTCTTGCATTATCGGCTCAGCGATGTAATCGGCTATCTTGTCGCCCTTCTTCATCTTCTCTACGATGCTCTCGGCTGTCGTGTAGTAACCCGACGGACTGCCACCGAGCATGAATCCGCCCACCTGACCGTAGCTCAGACGCATCGTAAAGTTAGCGTCGGAGTAGTGGGGCAGGTCTTCCTCCATGCGCACACGAGCCGCACAGAGCTTCTTCTCCTGCGCGTCGATGCTGTCCTTAAGCGGCATCAGCACATCTCTCAGTTGCATATAAAGAGCCATCATGTCCATTCCGATAGCCACACCCGGGTCTTTCGCGTAGTTCTTGTCGTTGACGTAAATCTTCGCGCCCGGCTTCATCACCTTCGATTTCTTGTAGACATACTCCACATATTTGTTGTAGTCGCCTCCGAACTTGCCCTTTATCTCATTGTAGAAGTCGGGCAGATAAGCTGCCGGAACGTGCTCGGCATAGTTCTTCAGCATTGCCGCCGTCATCTCCTTGTCAAGCTCCATGTTCCACTTTTCGCTGTTGTCGTCGAACTCAACGTACTGCTTTTTCGGTTTCGCGCTGTCGCCCTTGACCTCCATTCCCTGATTCAGGCGGAACGAACGGCTAATGAGTTCGCTGGTGCGGAAGAACGATTCTGCGAAGTAGTTAGATGCTTTAAGAGGCTCGCCGGCCTTGTTGTAGAGTTTTTCCAGTTCGTCGAAGTCAACGAGATACTGCTTGTCGGTGATGGTGCTGTCCTTTGTCCACTGGCGGATGCGCGCCTCGTACTCCTGCTTCTGACGTATCAGGCCGATGCTGTCGATACACTTGTTCATACCCATCGAGTTCTTCCAGTAGTTTGCTGTCTGCGCATAGGCGTTCTCATACTGTATGCGCGCCTTCTCCGACGCGTCCATGTATTTCTTCATTATGGCCAGCTTGATGTCGCGAGCCTGCACACGTGTGGTGTTCTCTATATTCCGCATCACACCTATTCCGTATGAAGAGAGGTAGCGGTTTGTAGAGCCCGGGTAGCCGATGGTCATGGCGAAGTCGCCCTCTTTGTATCCCTGTAGCGACACCTCTGCCCATCGTTTCGGCTTGTAAGGCACGTTGTCTTTTGAGTAAGCTGCCGGTCCGTTGGTCTTAGGGTCGGCATAAATGCGGAAGACCGAGAAGTCGCAGGTCTGTCGCGGCCACATCCAGTTGTCGGTCTCGCCTCCGAACTTGCCCATCGACTTAGGCACGGTGAACACCAGACGCAGGTCGGTGAAGTCCTGATATGTCGTCGCATAGTATTTGTTGCCCTCGTAGAAAGGCTGTACCGTGATGTGAAGCGTCTTGTCGATGTTCTTTATAGAGTCGTTCAGCACACGCTCCAGCGAGTCGATACGTATTTCCGCAGCCTTGTTGTCGCAGTCCTTTGTGATTGCGTTCACACGTTCGGTGATGTCCTTCTGCTCTTTCATGAACGACACAAACATATTCTCATTGGGCAGCTCCTCGTCGTAGCTCTTCGCATAGAAGCCGTTGAGCATATAGTCATGCTCCACTGTTGAGTGCTTGTTGATGGCCCCGAAGCCACAATGGTGGTTGGTGAATACGAGTCCGTCGGGCGACACCACCACTCCCGAGCAGAACCCGCTGAAGTTCACGCACGCGTCTTTCAGTGGGTTGTCTCCATGATACAGGCCGTCGTAAGGCATCATGAAACCCTCCGCAACCATCTGTTTGTAGACTGCGGAATCCAAGTCATAGAGTGTCCACATACCCTCGTCGGCACTTGCCGAGAACGAGGAGAGCACTCCGGCGATAAATAAGAAAATCTTCTTCATATTATAATTGTTGTTTAATATTATCTTCTAAAGTATTTGCCCACTACCGGAAGACTTCCCAATGGAAAGTCTCTTTTCACGATAACGGCCGTAAAGAGGATTATAAGCACCGTGTTAAGGCTCAATGCCGCCCATGTCGCGAGGTTGCCGTTGGCGTAAGTCATGATGGCAAACAGCACGCCGGCGAACACGGTATAGAGGGCGATGTCGCGCAACGGGTACTTGATGGGATAGTATTTCTGACCCACGAAGTAGCTGATGACCATCGAAATGCCATACGCGGCGAATCCTGCCCAGGCGCAAGCCATATAACTGTAACGCGGAATGAGAGCCACATCGATGACAATCAGTATGACGCAGCCGATGCCGGAGAACCACGCTCCCCAGATGGTGCGGTCGGTCAGCTTATACCAGAACGACAGGTTGAAGAACACGCCGAACATTATCTCCGCCGCCATTACTATTGGAACGACCTTCAGTCCGGGCCAGTAGCTCGGGCCTATGATGTGGCGCAGCACGTCGATATAGCCCATCACGACGAGGAAGGCCAGCAGAGTGAAGATGATATAATACTTCATTGCGCTTGCGTAGGTCTGCCGGTTGTCGCTGTCCTTCGACTTTCCGAATACAAACGGCTCGTAGGCGAAGCGGAAAGCCTGCGTTATCATCACCATAATCATGGCTATCTTGATGCACGCTCCGTATATTCCGAGCTGCGCGCTTGCTTCCTGCGGCGTTCCGTCGTAGAGGTAGGGGAAGAGTATTTGAGACACGCATTGGTTCAACTGCCCCGCCATTCCCATCACAAAGATAGGCCAGGCGTAGCCCAGCATACGCATACACGCCTTGCGGTCGAAGCCTCCGGCGATGCCGCGCAGCTCCTTATAAAGCAGCAGAGTGGTGAAAACGGTGCAGAAGAAATTGATGTAGAACACCCAAGCCACGTCCAAGTGGAAGTCGGCGTCGTATATTCCGAACGGGTTTAGACGCATGGCCGGCAATATAATAAGGTATAGGATATTCAGGATAATGTTCATTCCGATGTTCGCAATCTTCAATGTGGCGAACTTAATCGGCCGGTGTTGGCAGCGCAGATAGTCAAAGAGGATGCACGAGAAGGCGTCGATGCCCACCGTGACAAACAGCACCCATACATATTCCGGGTGTTCGCCGTAGCCCATCAGGTCGGCAATGGGCTGCCGGAACAGCACCACGAGCGTGCAGAACAGCAGCGATGTGGCGCCCACCATGCGCAGGGTAGTGGAGTAGATGCGGTCGGGGTTCTCGCCTTCCTTGTTCATGAAGCGGAAGAACGTAGTCTCCATACCGTATGTTAGGATGATAATCAGCAGTGCGGTGTAGGCATACACGTTTGTTATCACGCCGTACTGACCGCCTTCTGCGGCGAATTTTGCAGTCTGTATCGGTACGAGCAGATAGTTCACGAAGCGTGCTACGATGCTGCTTAGTCCGTATATGGCAGTGTCTTTTGCGAGAGATTTCAAATTAGCCATTTCTCTTTTCTTTTTTATTTGATATTTTGCGTGTTACGCATTGCAAAGGTATAAATTAATTGGCGTACACACAAAAACAAGTTCCTTTTTATCTTTTTAATGTAGCAGATAACCGTATATTCGGCTTTTTACGATATATTTGCATTGGATAAGGAGACAGGAGACAGTAGTTCCGGAGTTCAGACAATAGCGATGTAGGGCCGTCAACCTGTTGCGGCCACAGCGAAATTGCCTCTCTACGAGATTGGTGGGACTTTATTAATAAGAATATGGAAACAAGAAATAATATATTACTATTTTGCTTAGCGCTGCTGTCATTGACTTTTGCCGGCTGCGCCGATGACGGATATGAGTATGACGACTATCACTGCAACCTCACGATAGACAATAGTGTGCATCTCGACAACACGCTGGCAGCATCGATGAATCCGATGGTCCCGGGCATTTTCTGCAAAATCAGTTACACTTTGAAAGGCGGAGCGAAGTGGTTTGTATTCGAGAATAACGCCAACCAGTCGTCTGAGAGTATCTTCAACGCGGTGGACGACCGCCTGAACAGCCACCTGCGCATAGGCAAGCAGAACGCTCTCATCATAGGTTATGGCAACGCCGGCAGCCCAGCCCGCTTCTACGCCTACGACGGTCAGTGTCCCAACTGCTTCGACCTGAACAAGATTCCACTTAGGGAGCATCGTCTGACATTGTCCTTTGGTGGCATCGCTACGTGTCCCACGTGCCACCGGCAGTACGACCTGAACGCTGGAGGATACATCACTAAAGGCGATGACGGCAATATGTTGAAGCCTTACCGCGCGGAGACAACAGGGCCTAACGGAGTGTTGCACGTGTATTAGGAAGGAGGAAGTAGTAAGGAGGAAGTAGTAAGGAGAAAGTAGTAAGGAGGAAGTAGTAAGGAGGAAGGGATGAGTAGTAAGGAGGAAGGGATGAGTAGTAAGGAGTAAGTAGTAGAGAAACGCATAATTACTGTATTACTCAATTAGAAAAGCATTTCTCCTTACTCCTTACTCCTTACTCCTTACTCCTTACTACTTCCTCCTTAATTATAATATTCTATCGTTCTGGTTTCGGTGAAACTTTCGCCGTTTGAGCTTTTACACTTTCGCTTAGTCCAGTTCCCGGCCTCGTCTTTTGCCTCTATCGTGTAGGTGATGGTCTCACTGTAGTTCTCCGGCTCGTCTGCTCCGATTTCCTCGTAAGTACCCTTTTCTATAATCTTCACCATGTCGCCGGCATCATTGTATGTGTATGTTGTCCTTGCATCTTCGCCCGAACCGAATACGTGCTGTTCTTTTACGCGACCCGTAGACTTGTCGAATGTGTAGGCGGTCGACCATTCCATCTCCTCCGCTCTCTGCGTATAGCTGACGATTCGGCCCTCGCTGTCTTTCTTTATGTTGGTTAATTCCGCCTTCAACGCCTTGCCTTCGAGTTTCGTCCACATACCGTTCTCGTCGAATTCCCAGGAGGTGGTGGTGTCATATCTGCTTTTCAGCTTGCATTTCTTAACCTTTCCTATAAGGTCGAACAGGCGCAAATCTCCCTTGCCTACGGTTTCTTTCTCCGGCGTTGCCTCTTTGTTGTCTGTCGCGTTAGCTGCTGCCGTAGTCGTGTCTTGCACCACTGTGGTTGAGTCGGCATCTGCTTTATCTGCCTTTTCGGTCTTGCCCGAGCAGCTTCCCAGCATGAGCAATACGCCCAAAGCGAGCGCAGGCACGGCTGCGAGAGTTGTTATCGACTTGGCTATGACAACCTTTCCGCTTGTCAGCTTGCCCTTACTTGTCTCAGAGAATTGTGTTTTCATCTTCTCTTTCGGTTTTAAGTTAGTAATTATTGATATTCGCAAAAATAGCGATTTTCTCTCATATACGCAAGAGCATGATGTTTTTTTCGCCTCCATTCTTCATTTACTTTGTAGCTGATTCTCCATTCTTCATTCTTCACTCTTCATTTAAGCCCTCCTTCTTCAAAAATGTTTGAAATCGTTTGGCTGTTCCGAGAAATAACGTTATCTTTGCAACCGCTATCAAATTGAGCACAATTAATATCGCCAGCGCTCTTGAGAGCTGCCGCAATGGTGGAATTGGTAGACACGAGGGACTTAAAATCCCTTGGCCAGTAATGGCTGTGCGGGTTCGAGTCCCGCTCGCGGCACACCTTAATTATTAAGCAATATGAGACGGATTGCCTATTTATTTCTCCTCTCCTTTATTCTCGTTTCGTGCGGAACACGCAAGGGACATTTCAAGATTGAAGGCAGATTCCTGCATATCAATCAGGGCGAATTGTATGTTTACAGCCCTGACGGCGGCATAGACGGCATGGACACGATAAAGATTGATGCCGGACGCTTCGCTTACGAAACGCCGATGAAGCGCAATTCTACTCTCATGTTGGTATTCCCGAACTTTTCCGAACATCCCGTGTTTGCCGAATCCGGCGGTGCAGTCGACATAAAGGCGGATGCTTCGCACCTGAAGGAGATGACCGTGGAGGGCACGGACGAGAATGAACTGATGAACATCTTCCGTGAACAGGTGGCCAACGCCTCGCCGCCGGAAGAGAAGAAGTATGCCGAGCAGTTTGCTAAAGACCATCCGGAGTCGCTCGTGAGCGTTTATCTCGTGAGGAAATACTTCATCCTCTCGGAGCAGAAAGACTACAAAAAGGCGGCCGAACTGCTCACTGTCTTGATGAAAAACCAACCGGAAAACGTGGCGTTGGGATTCCTCCTGTCGCAGGTGAAGGCGATGATGAAGCATTCAAAGGGTGCCGTTCTGCCGGCGTTCTCGGCTACGGATCTCAACGGAAACAAGATAACGGGTGATTATCTGAAATCGCAAGATGCCGTGATTCTTGTGTGGGCATCGTGGGCTTACGATAGTTTCTCGATGCGCCAGTTGCTGAACAGCGCGCAGAAGGAGTCTGGCGGCAAACTGAAAGTGCTTGGAATATGCGTAGACCCGAATCCGAAGGACTGCAAAAACGAGATGGAACGCTATCATATCGAGTTTCCCGTGGTGTGCGACGGACAGATGATTGACAGTAAGTTGCTTGCCAAACTCGGCATAGGAACGGTGCCTTACAACATTGTTTTGCGTAATGGCAGAATCACGGAAACTGCCATTTCTTATGATGAAATGAAGAAAAGATTCAAATACAACGACTAAAGATGGGGTCTGTAAATTTATAATAAGGTATATATAATATATAAACAAAGCGTATTTTGCGATATAAAAAAGTATAGGGCAGCAGACGGTAAGATGTCTGTTGCCCTATATTTTTTGCCTTTCGGCGATGTTTATCTGACCGTTCGGCTAAAGAAAGAGAATGCTTTCGTTACCCATATTGAACAGGAGGTCGAGGATGCTGAGGTTCGGTTGGAAGCCGATTTTACGTTCGTAGACCTGATAATAGCGTCGTGGCGTGAAGTCATTGTCGGGTAGCGGATGCTTCGGACGAATCATTTCGCGGTAGTCGGTGATGCCCTCGCCCGGCTCTTTCACGTATTCTGTCGTCGCTGAGAGGCTCGGGCGGATGTCGAGCAGTTCGCACATCGTCTCCGTTATTGCCATATTGAAGTCGAAAAGATATTCCCAGCGCTTCTCGAAGAACGGCCGTATGTCGTCCGCGTAATACATGAAGAACGGGCTTTCGCCGTAAGCCGAGAGCAGAGCGTTCCAGTGCAAGTGCCTCCAGTTGCCGTGGTCGCTGACGCGGATGTCCTTCATCAGAGTCTTGCCGCTGCCTGCAGGACGCTCCGTTGGCACTGTGAGAGCCTGTAATCCGTTTGCTGTTGCAATCACGCAACGGTTGCGGTAAGTCTGCTTCACAAACGAATCCCACTGTTCTATGTAGCATTTCTCGTGGCGGTTCAGCTTCTGATACCACTGCACGGGGCCGAAGTAGGTTGATGAGAGTAAGAATGAAGAATGAAGAATGAAGAATGAAGAATCCGCCAATATACTGTCAACAGGTTCTTCACTCTTCCTTTTCTCGTATTCCGTCAGGCGACTTTGCTTTCCCGGCACTCCGTTAAGGAATTCTTCATTCTTCATTCTTCACTCCTCATTCTTCATTCTTCATTCTTCACTCTTCACTCTTCACTCTTCACTCTTCATTCTTCATTCTTCATTCTTCATTTAATATCCTCCACCCACTTAAACAATCTGTTCCATCTTATGCCCGAGAATCCCTTGCGGTCCGGATCTGACGACCACCAGATGAACAGCGGCTTGCCCACGATGTGGTCTTCAGGCACAAATCCCCAGTAACGCGAGTCGGCCGAATTGTGGCGGTTGTCGCCCTGCATCCAGTAATAGTCCATCTTGAACGTATATTCGTTGGTTTCCTTACCGTTGATGAATATCTTTCCGCCCTTCACCTTCAGGTCGTTGCCCTCGTAGACACGTATCGGACGCTCGTAGATAGGCAGGTTTTCCAATGTCAGCTTCACGCTCTTGCCCTTCTGCGGAATCCATACCGGGCCATAGTTGTCGCGCGTCCAGCCGTAGAAAGCGTTCAGCGGATAGTTCGGACCTGAGTATAAATCAGCGTCTGTAACCCGGCGCAACGCCTTCACCACGCCCCTTTTCTTCAGCTCTTTGGCCGCGTATGACGTGAGAGGCATATATCCGTCGAACTGTTGCAGCACCTTCTCGTTCAGCACGTTGCCCTCTTCCACGTCGTAGCCGTGAAGCTGCGCCAGACTCGTTATGTCCTCCTCGCTTATTCCCAGCTCCTTTCTCATGTCGGCATACTCATCGCCCAAGAGCTTCGACACGGGTACACCGTTCAGCTTGACAAAGTAAGTGTATTGCACATTGTCAGGTTCTTTATTCGCCTTTCCATCGAGATAAACGATGCAGTCCTTTATTTGCAGAGTCTGTCCCGGCAGTCCCACGCAACGCTTCACGTAGTTCTCGCGGCGGTCGGTGGGCCGTGAGTCAATCACGCCGAACTGCGCCTGATTCTGAACGATATACTGTCGGCCTGCGGCGTAGGCCTTGTCGAAGAACGCCCGCTGTTCGAGCGGTGTCATGGCACGCAGGTTGATTTCCGGATTCTGTTCCGCCAATAGAGCCTCGCCCGTGCGGTAGACGCGCTGATAATAGTCGAACGCCTGATAGCGCAGGTCGGTAACGATGGTGTCGCCCGCCGGATAGTTGAACACCACGATGTCGTTCAGTTCCACTTTGCCCGTACCCTTCACGCGGCGGTAGTCCCATTGCGGCCACTCGATATACGATTTACAGTTTACCACAGGCATTGTGTGCTGTGTCAGTGGCATTGTCAGCGGCGTCTGTGGTATGCGCGGGCCATAGCTCATTTTAGAAACGAACAGATAATCGCCCGTGAGCAGCGACTTCTCGAGTGATGACGACGGTATCACATAATTCTGGAAGAAGAAAAGGTTGATGAAATAAACGGCCACGAGGGCGAACACCAGTGCATCGACCCATGACATGATGAATCTCACTGGTCCCTCGGCGTCTTTCCACCACTGCCATTTTATCTTCTTCGTGATGTAAACATCATAGATGAAAGGAACCACAATGAGGCCCCACCAGCTCTCCACCCAATAGAGAAACAGCAGATAAAGCACTGTAACCACGGCAAACTTCGTCCACTGCATCTTCGGGCTGGGCTGCTTTTTATCTTTCCTAATCATTGTCTTTTTTTTAATATTAGTCTAATTAGGCAAATTGGTCTAATTAGGCAAATTAGTCTAATTAGTCAGATTGGTCTAATTAGTCAAATTATTCTAATCAAAAATTGAACATATCGCTGATTGTGAGCAGCCCGTTGTGGTTAGCCGTGTATTCGGCAGCAAGCACCGCGCCCAGTGCGAAGCCCTTGCGGGAGTGGGCATCGTGAGTGATGGTGATGCAGTCGGCCTCGGAGTCATAGCGCACGGTGTGTATTCCCGGCACCTCACCGCGGCGCAGCGAGTCCACACGCAGTGTCTTTGCGTCGTAAGGCACATTCTCCTGACCCTTTATCCAGGAAGTCTTGCGGTCGAGGTTCTCCACGATTTCCTCGGCAAGAGTGATTGCCGTACCGCTCGGCGCGTCAATCTTATGGATGTGATGCGTCTCCTCCATGTGCGCGTCATACTGCTCAAAGCCGTTCATAATCTTTGCCAAGTAGCGATTGACGGCCGAGAAAATAGCCACGCCTATTGAGAAGTTGGAAGCCCAGAACAGCGTCTGCCCCTCCTCGGAGCACATCCGTCGCACGTCATCGCCGTGGTCGTTCATCCATCCCGTCGACCCCGACACCACCTTGACGTTATGCTTGAAAGCCTTCAGATAGTTGCCGTAAGCCGCCTGCGGAGCGGTGAATTCTATTGCCACATCAGCCGAAGCGAACTCCGGCGAGTCGAAGTCCTCCTGGTTGTTTACGTCGATTATACTCACGATTTCATGTCCACGGTCGATTGCAATCTGCTCAATCATCTTGCCCATCTTGCCGTAGCCGATTAAAGCTATTTTCATATCAGTCATTATTTATAATATTTGCAAAGGTAATGAATTTCACAGAGATACGCCGTTTTTACCTAATTAAAATAATAAAAAACACTTAAAGAGGACACAATGCGTCTCTCGGGAAATGTATCGCCCTGCTGTCAAAAATCTTTACAAATCATCGTTGAAAACTCGCGGATTTCCAAACAAATTCTCTCTTGCTCTCAAAAACGCGAAAATACGGCATTTTAGGCAATTTTTAGCTAAAGTTCTGATTATCAAATATTTACCCCGTTTTCTTGCAAAAATAGCCGTTTTAGAAGCTCAAAAAAGCCCCGTTAAATTACAACGGAGGCTCCGTTAGACGCCAACGGAGCCACTTTTGGCCTCCAAAACCTATCCCGTTGCAATGCAAAACGGCCTGAAACGGAGTCTAAAAGTGCCACTTTTGAGAGCTAACAAACGTTAAATGGAAGAAAAACGGTGTTTTTGTGTGTTTCGGCGGACGACAAAATTTGAAGAAAATCAGGTCGATTTTTCTCTAACGGAGGCTGTTTTGCAGTTTTGAATTACGAATTTTGAGTTTTGAATTGGGATTTTTGCGATACAAAAATCATCGAAAATGAGTAACGGGACCTATATTTAACCAACGTTAACACGAGAGAACCGTTTTCAAAAAGTGCTGAAAATTGTCAATAATCTTTACAAAATCTCTCTCCGAAAGTCCCATCCTCTATCCTCAAAATCTTGTCCTCAATTTTCAGACATCCTCTTTTTTCTAAACGTTAAGAAATCATTAAATCGTTAAATAAGAAATCATTAAATAGTCAAAAAAGTTGCCTATATGGATTCTTAGTTTTAACTTTGCATCGTTTTATATATATAAATAAATATGAATGTGAAGTTACGTTTGCTTCTTGTATTGTTTGTTTGCACACTTCTTTCTTCTTGTTTCAAGGACGAACCATTGAATGCAGAGTGCGACATTGAAGAGGCCTTTATCAGTGGCGACGCGTTGGAGAATATGTTTTTCAATGTTACCGACGCGCATATAAAAGTGCCTTCCGACAAGGCCTACATCGAGTTCGGTGTGAGAAAGCTGACCGATCTCACCGCTCTTGCACCCGAATTTGTCGTTACCTCGGGCGCGACGATTGTGCCGGCAAGCGGTTCGGTGCATGACTTCAGCAACGGTCCGGTGGAATATACCGTGACTTCGCAGGACGGAGCATGGCAGAGAAAGTATCTCGTGAACTTCAGATATGTTACAAGGACGGTCACGGACGTGATGAACTTCGACTTCGAGCGGTACGCTCTCGATGGAACGGGGAAGTATTACGTGTGGAACGACCTTACGGAAGACGGCGCGGACGCAAACAACTGGGCGACGGGCAATCCCGGATTCCGCCTCAGCATGGGTTCGGCAAAGCCGGAAGACTATCCTTCTGCGCCTGTGACTGATGGTTATGACGGCGCTTGCGTGAAGTTAGAGACAAAGAGCACCGGGCTTTTCGGGGCGGCGGTGAATATGCGTCTTGCCGCCGGTAACCTCTTCATCGGAACTTTCGATGTGCAGTCTGCGCTTATGGACGCGATGAAAGCAACACGCTTCGGACTGCCGTTCGACCGCAAGCCTCTGCGTTTCAGCGGATATTACAAGTATAAGGCAGGCGAGAAGTTCCAGGACAAGGCCGGCAACATTATCGAGGGAGAGGTTGATGAGGGCCATATCTACTCTGTGCTCTATCGCAATCACGATGCTCAGGGCAATGCCGTGGTGCTGCAGGGCGACAACGTGCTGACCAGTCCGCAGATTGTGGCGATAGCCGATGCGGGCAAGATCAGCGACATCAGCGAGTGGACCGGCTTCGATGTGGAGTATGTCTATTATGAGGATGTAGACGAGGAGCTGCTTAAGAATCAGGGCTACAATATGGCCGTTGTGTTCTCGTCGAGCAAGCGCGGCGCATTGTTCGAGGGCGCGATAGGCAGTACGTTGTATATAGATAAGGTGAGAGTGGAATGTGAGAAAATAGAAGAATAATATGAAGAAGATATTGGTATTGCTTGCTTTGGCGTGTTGTGTAGGCGTGACCGCTTCGGCTAACAGCCTGCTCGACAGTCTGGAATACGATATGCGTCTGGGCTACTGCATCGGCGGAACGGCTCCTGTGAATATGCCGGCTACGATAAGAAGCCTGAACGATTACAGTTTTCAGCGCAACTTCTCGCTCGGTGTGGATGCCCGTAAACAGCTAAGCCGCCGCTGGGGCGTGATGGCCGGACTGCGCATCGAGAATAAGGGTATGCACATCGATGCCGACGTGAAGAACTATCACATGGCGATAGTGCGCGGTGGCGAGAGGCTTGAGGGCTATTTCACCGGTTGCAACAACACGAAGGTTGAGGAATGGATGCTCACCGTGCCTGTCATGGCAACCTTTATGCCCTGCAACAACCTGATATTGCGCTGCGGTCCGTATGCCTCGCTGCTCACATCGCGCGAGTTCTCGGGCTATGCCTACGACGGTTATCTGCGCGTGGACGACCCGACGGGGCCGAAGGTGGAACTGGGCAGCGACGATGGCACGCGCGGTTCGTATGACTTTTCGGACGATATGCGTCGTATGCAGTATGGCATCATCATCGGTGCCGACTGGTATATGAACAAGCATCTGGGTCTTTATGCCGATATCTCATGGGGACTCACGGGTATATTCAACAGCAGTTTCAACACCATAGAGCAGACGCTCTATCCCATATACGGAACAATTGGATTAACATATAGAATAAGGTAAAACAAGAAAGGAATGATTATGAAGAAAATCTTTACATTATTGGCATTGGTATGCTGCTCTTTGTCGGTATTGGCAGAGAACTATAAGTGCAATCTCGCAGTGTGGGTAAACAACACTGCTGCCGATCCGCAGCAGATGAACATCAGTGCAACAAAGCAGGGCGATGGTAAATACACGCTGGAACTTAAGAATTTTATATTATATACAGAGGGTAGTCCTTTGGCGGTTGGTAACATAACAGTCACTGATATTGAAGCGACATCAGAGAATGGTGATGATGCAATCTCAACAAAACAGGGCATTACGATAACAGCCGGAGACGCAGAAGGAATCGCAGAGAGTGATTGGATGGGTCCGATGCTTTGTTTGGCGGCCGGTGGTTCTATTGACATTACTCTTAATGGAACAATATCTTCTACCGGAATACTAAGCGCAGAGTTGGGCATTCCGTTTGCCGGAATGATGGATATTAAGGTTATGATTAAGAGTAGCGACGCATTCCAAATCCCAAACTCTGGCTTTGAGGAATGGCATACGGCTACGTCTGGCACTAAGACCAGTGACGAACCCAATGCTTGGCACTCATTTATGAGTTGCACAGGTTCTTTAGCCAGTGCCGTTTCAGGTACTCCGCATACATTTAT
The DNA here is from genome assembly GCA_900547005.1 of uncultured Prevotella sp. GTDB lineage: Bacteria > Bacteroidota > Bacteroidia > Bacteroidales > Bacteroidaceae > Prevotella. Next base: position 4,833 of record URER01000018.1, on the reverse strand, counting down.
AGCTGATGATGTGCGTCCGGGGGCTACGGGAAGCAAGTCGGTAAGGGTTGAGTCTGCTCTTGTTTTTGGGCAATCAGCCAACGGAACAATCACGACGGGAAGACTGCAGGCCGGTAGTATTTCTGCGGCGAATGCAAAGAACTGCTCTTTCCTTGATTTGAGCAAGACTGACAAAGATGCTAACGGAGACCCGTTCTATGCCGTACTTGGTGGTCATCCAGATGCGATAATGCTTTGGGTGAAGTACCTGCCGGGTGCAAATGATAACCTTAATGCAACTGTCAGTGCCGTTGTTACAGACGGAACATATTATCAGGACCCGGAAGATAAGGAATATACCAATGTCGTGGCAAAGGCGCAGAAAGCCGATATAGCCAAAAATGGTGGCGAATGGCAGAAGATAGAAGTTCCTTTCACTTATACGGATGGGCAAATAGATCCGAAGGCTGTGCTTGTAACTATCTCAACTTGCGCCACACCGGGTGGCGGCAGCAAGGATTCTGCTAAGCCGGATGTGCTTTATGTAGATGATTTCAGCCTCGTTTATAATTCAAAATTGAATGACGTGAAGTTCTTTGGACAGTCTGTTGAGGACTTCAGTGGCGAGCAAAATAATTATAATGTTACTCTCGGAGCAATGCCGACAGAGGCTGACATCACTTACGTTGGTGCTGGTAAGGGTACATTCGCCATAGCTTCAATATCCGGTAAGACTGTTACCCTGACCTCTATGAGCGAGGACTATATGGAAAAGAACGTCTATGAGTTTAACATTACCGTTGACCCGACATTGAATATTGGCAATGTTAAGAATGCCAACAACAGCAAGGTGGTGAATGTTTACAACATTAACGGGCAGCAGATGAACAACACAGACAATGCGGGCGTTTACATCATCCGCAAGGCCGACGGCACAACAAAGAAGGTTATTAAGAAGTAGAAGAGGTAGTCAAGATAAAAATATAGTGATAAAAAATCCCGGACAAGAGCTGCTTGTTCGGGATTTTTTGTGTAGTTTTGTAAATAAAAACGCACGGTAGAGGAATGGAACAATTACTGCATTACATCTGGAAACATAAGATGTTCCCGCTCACGGAGCTGCGGACGACAGACGGACAGACCGTGGAGGTGATAGATGTGGGACTCGCCAACAGCAACGCCGGGCCGGATTTCTTCAACGCGAAGGTTAAGATTGGCGGCGAACTGTGGGTGGGCAACATTGAGATTCACGGCAAGTCGACCGACTGGTATGCCCACGGACACGACCGGGACGACCGATATAACAACGTTGTGCTGCACGTCACCGAGGCCGTAAACGCCGAAGTGTGCACTGCCGCCGGCAAGACGCTGCCGCAGATGAGGCTCGAAGTGCCTGTTGCGGTGGCCGAAAATTATCGCCAACTGCTCACCGAAGACCATTATCCGCCGTGCCACCGCATCATTCCGGAGCTGAAAAGCATCATGATTCACTCATGGATGAGCGCGTTGCAGACCGAACGCCTCGAACAGAAGACCGCGGCGATAACGCGGCGTGTGGCTGATTGCGACGGCTCTTGGGAGGACGGATACTTTAGGACGCTTGCCCGCAATTACGGATTCGGTGTCAACGGCGACGCTTTCGAGGCCTGGGCAAAGGCCGTTCCCCTAAAAGCAGCGGCCCATCACCGCAACGATGAGTTTCAGGTAGAGGCTATCTTCATGGGGCAGGCCGGGCTTCTCGACCCGCAATCCATTCCCGAACGCTACCGCGCGGCTGCCCTTGCCGACACTTATTTCAACAAGTTGGCGGCCGAATACCGCTATCTTGCGCATAAATTCAACTTAAAGCCGATGGACGCGCGGCTGTGGCGTTTCCTTCGTTTGCGTCCCCAGAACTTCCCACATATACGCATCGCCCAGCTCGTAAGCCTTTATTGCAGTCGCAAGGCCGGCCTCTCCGAACTCATGGATTGCGACACCATCGCCCGTGCCGAAAACGTATTGCGCGCCCATGTAACCCCTTATTGGCGCAATCATTATATGTTCGGCGTGGAGAGCGCGTATTCGGAAAAGTCGCTTTCGGCCTCTTCGCTGCGGCTCCTGCTCATCAATACCGCCGTGCCCGTGCTGTTCGCATACGGCCGTTATAAGTCGAGCGAGCGTCTTGTAGACCGCGCTTATAGTTTCCTTGAGCAGCTTTCGCCCGAAGACAACCATATAATAAGGATGTGGAAGGACTGCGGACTGAACGTGAAAACCGCCGCCGACTCGCAGGCTCTCATCCAGCTTAAAACCGCATACTGCGACAGAAAGGATTGCCTGAGGTGCAGGATAGGGTATGAGTATTTGAGAGGAAGGAGACAGGAGACGGGAGTTCTGGAGCTCAGACATTAGCAAAAAGGATTGAATATGAGAAATGAAAAATTAAAGGGAGCCCCTTCCCCCAGGGGGAAGAAGAGAGAAGAGGGAAGAGTGAAGACTGTGAAGCTGATGAGTTTGTGAAGTTTATGAGCATGCGAACTAATCCAATAGCTTAATGGTATTGTCTGAACTCCAGAACTCCCGTCTACTGTCTACTGATAAAAATAATGAAACCAATGAACTATATCTTTGAAACCCGCATGGAGGTGCGCGACTACGAGTGCGATATTGAAGGCATTGTGAACAACGCCAACTATCTGCATTACATGGAACACACGCGCCATCTGTTCTTGAAAAGCCGCGGACTGAGCTTCGCCGAGATGCACAACAAAGGCGTGGATGCTGTCGTGGCACGTATGAATCTGCAATACAAGACACCGCTGCGCTGCGACGACGAGTTCATCTCGCGACTCGGACTGCGCAAGGAAGGACTGCGGTATGTGTTCAATCAGGACATCTTCCGCGCCTCCGACAACCGCCTTTGCGTGCGTGCTACGGTGGAACTTGTGTGCCTCATCAACGGAAAACTCGGCAACAGCGAGGAATATGATAAAATGTTGGTCTCTGCGGGAGAAACATTTGTCTGCACTCCTGAACTTCCGTCTCCGGTTTTCTAATTAAAATAATAACAATGACAAATAACTCCCACGAACTCCTTTGTGCCATCGCGCTGACGCAGTTGAGCCACTATTCGCTCGCCGCCGTGCTGCAATTATATCGTACCCTCGGTTCGGCTAAGGCTGTGATAGACCATCGGCATGACATCCGCGATATCATTCCCGATGCCCGTCCGCGTTTCGTAGAGGCTCTTTCAAACATCAACGACTCGATGAAACGGGCAGAAATGGAGCTTGAATACGATTTTCGCAACGGGATAAAGCCACTCACGCTGAACGATGCCGGCTATCCGCAACGCTTGAAAGAGTGTACCGATGCGCCCCTCGTACTCTTCTATAAAGGCTCGGCCGACCTGAATGCGCTCCGTGTGGTGGACATTGTGGGTACGCGCCACTGCACGACATACGGACAGGACCTCATCCGTCATTTCGTGGCCGACCTGCAACAAGCCTGCCCCGGCGTGCTCATCGTCAGCGGACTGGCCTACGGCGTGGACATCTGCGCCCATCGTGAGGCTCTGAAAAATGGCTGCGACACCGTCGGCGTACTGGCGCACGGCCTCGATACCCTCTATCCGTCGCTCCACCGCGACACGGCCGAACGGATGATAGGGCAGGGTGGACTGCTCACCGAGTTCCTCACGCACACCAATGCCGACAAACGCAACTTCGTGCAGCGCAATCGTATCGTGGCGGGAATGGCTGATGCGTGCATTCTTGTGGAGTCGGCGGCGAAGGGCGGCGGACTCATCACGGCCCGGATGTCGCGCGAATACAATCGTGAGGTGTTTGCATTTCCCGGTGCCGTGGGGGCGGAATATTCTGCGGGATGCAACAAGATGATACGTGAGAATGTGGCCGAGCTAATCACCTCGGCCGAAGATTTTATTACTACTATGGCATGGAATAGCAACAGAGAACTGGAGAAAGCAAGGCGACAGGGCATTGAGCGCGATTTGTTTCCGCGTCTTGAGCCCGACGAGCAGTGTGTCGTGAACATCCTTCGCGATAAGGACTTCAATGCCAATATGCTGGCAGTAAAGACGGAAATCCCCATCGCGCGCCTCTCCGCCGTATTGTTCGGACTCGAGATGAAGGGACTTATAAGGCAGCTCGCGGGCGGGGTATATCATTTGTTGTAGCTCTATAAGCCCCCTGATGAGAGGGCTTATAGGGTATTTATTCTGTAAGGCTCGATAGGCTCCGTAGCGGTCGCAGAAAGGCTGATGGAGCATCTTCATGTTGATATTTGGGTTAGCAATGCCCAAAACGACATAAACAGTGTGGCATTGTCTCTCTATACCCGTTCTGACGCATGGAAAGGAGTGGATTGCGATGTGGAAGCAGGCAAGTGGAATTCTTTGGACATTGATTTGACCACATTCAAAACACAAAGAATAAGTCCTGTTACAGCCCTCAACGTTTGTGCTGCTGTTGCCAATAAAAATGAGGGCAACGGCTTTATTTCTTTTACTGTAGCGACTGCTGTTTATATTGCAAATGTATATTTCTATGCCGATGGCAGTAAGCCGATGCTGAACACGTCTGTAAAAGTCTGTAAAAGATAGATCATCAAGTTCCCCTTTTTCTTTTTTGGTATATCATTTTTTTTTCGTAAGTTTGCAAAGGTATAATATTTTAACGCCTACTATCATGATATTTCCTATTGGCATACAGGACTTCGAGAGCCTGCGCAACGACGGTTACGTCTACGTTGACAAGACGGCACTTATCTACAAGCTCGCGACGACAGGAAGGTACTATTTCCTGAGCCGTCCGCGTCGTTTCGGAAAGAGCCTGCTCATCTCTACGATGG
>URER01000017.1 GCA_900547005.1 uncultured Prevotella sp. | reverse complement strand
AGCCGCAGCAGCTACCAATGGAGAAGCCAAGATGGTGCGTGCACCGGGTCCCTGACGACCCTCGAAGTTACGATTACTTGTCGATACGGAATATTTGCCGGCCGGAATCTTATCATCATTCATTGCAAGACAGGCCGAACAACCCGGCTGACGTATCTCAAATCCGGCTGCTTCTACTATTTTGTCGATACCTTCCTCACGAATCTGCTTGTCAACAGCCCACGAGCCTGGTACGAGCCATGCTATAACATTGTCGGCTTTCTTCTTTCCTTTCACGATAGAAGCAAACGCGCGGAAGTCTTCGATACGTCCGTTGGTGCAAGCACCGAGGAAAACGTAATCTATCTTCTTACCCAACAGCTTCTCACCGGCATTGAATCCCATGTAAGCAAGGCTCTTCTCAAACGATGCGCGCCCTGCCTCATCGATGCTGTCCAACGAAGGAACAGCCTCGGTAATGCCTATTCCCATTCCCGGGTTAGTACCGTATGTAATGCGAGGCTCTATATCGGCAGCATCGAAATTCAACTCTTTATCGAACACGGCATCATCGCCGCTCTTCAATGTCTTCCAATACTCCACGGCCTTGTCCCACTCCTCTCCTTTCGGAGCGAACTGTTTACCTTTGATATATTCGAATGTTGTCTCATCCGGAGCGACAAATCCTCCGCGCGCACCCATCTCAATAGAGAGGTTGCATAGTGTCAGACGGCCTTCCATACTCATATCCTCAACCACCTGACCGGCGTATTCTACAAAGTAACCGGTAGCTCCGGAAGTTGTAAGCTGCGACATCAGATAGAGCGCAACGTCCTTTGCGACAACACCTTTAGCCAATTTGCCGTTTATATTGATTCTCATCGACTTAGGTTTCTGCTGCAAAATACATTGTGAAGCCATAACCATCTCAACCTCAGATGTACCGATTCCGAACGCAACGGCACCCATAGCGCCATGCGTAGAGGTGTGGGAGTCGCCACAAACAATGGTCATGCCCGGCAGAGAGAGACCCTTCTCCGGACCTACGACGTGTATGATTCCGTTGTCCGGCGACATCATTCCGTAATGGGTGAGGCCGAACTCCTTGCAGTTACGCTCCAGAGTATCCACCTGCTTCTTCGATATCGGCTCCTCGATGGGTTTGTCTTGGTCGTGAGTAGGAGTATTGTGGTCGGGCATACAGTATATCTGCTGCGGACGGAAACACTTCAGTCCGCGCTGGCGCATACCGTCGAAAGCCTGCGGCGATGTTACTTCATGACAGTAAAGTCTGTCGATATAGAGTTGTGTCGGGCCGTCTTCCACAACCTGAACAACGTGCTTATCCCAAATCTTATCAAAAAGTGTGTTCATTATATTACTTATTTCTAAACTTGTTTATACAATCTATATAAGCCTCAACAGAAGCAGTAACGATATCGGTATTCGCTCCAAAACCGTAATAAACGCTTCCGTCGTATTCCACCTGCATATGAACCTTACCCACATCGTCCGAACCTTTGGATATGGCCTGTATGGTAAACTCCTTCAAAGTCATGTGCTTGGAGATGATTTTCTTCAGCGCCTTGATTGCCGCATCCACAGGACCGTTACCCGTAGAGGCTGCCTCAAACTTCTGTCCGCTTATATCCAAGCCGATGCTTGCCACGCTCTTAACGCCCATACCGGTTGTTACCTGCAAGAAATCGAGTTTCACTGCATGAGCCTCGGCAGTATCTGCTCCAACGAGCATGAGGATGTCGTCGTCGTTAACTTCCTTCTTCTGGTCGGCAATCTTCAGGAATTTCTGATAGATAACATCGAGTTTGGCCTCGTCATCGATATTAACGCCGAGTACCTGAAGGCGGAACTTCAACGCAGCGCGGCCCGAACGTGCCGTCAGTACGATTGAGTTGTCGTCCAATCCGACATCCTTCGGATTCATAATCTCGTATGTCTCGACGTTCTTCAGCACTCCGTCCTGATGGATTCCGCTCGAATGGGCGAACGCGTTGCGTCCTACGATGGCCTTGTTCGGCTGCACCGGCATATTCATCAGCGAACTTACCATACGCGAAGTGGGATAAATCTTTGTCGTATTGATGTTTGTATCTATGTTAAGATACTTATGACACTTCAATATCATGGCTATTTCCTCGAGCGAAGTGTTACCCGCACGCTCACCAATACCGTTTATCGTAACCTCCACCTGACGTGCTCCGTTCGCCACGCCGCTGAAAGTGTTGGCCGTAGCCATACCCAAGTCGTTGTGGCAGTGGGTTGACAGGATTGCCTTGTCAATGCCGTCGACGTGTTCCATGAGGTATTTAATCTTTGCTCCATACTCTGACGGCAGACAGTAGCCCGTAGTATCGGGAATGTTGACCACCGTAGCACCGGCCTTAATAACAGCTTCAACCACACGGGCGAGATACTCATTGTCGGTACGTCCTGCGTCCTCGGCATAGAATTCCACATCCTCGACATAGCGTTTGGCATACTTCACGGCTGCCACAGCGCGCTCGATGATTTCCTCACGTGTTGAGTTGAACTTATACTTAATATGCGAATCGCTCGTGCCGATTCCTGTATGTATTCTCTTGTGCTTGGCATACTGCAACGCCTCGGCTGCCACGTCGATATCTTTTTCCACCGCACGGGTCAGCGCGCATATCGTAGGCCACGTTACAGCCTTTGAGATTTCAATAACGGAGTTGAAGTCTCCCGGACTTGAGATAGGGAAGCCGGCCTCTATGACATCCACGCCGAGCTGCTCCAACTGCTTTGCCACCTGAATCTTCTCAACGGTATTCAACTGACAACCCGGCACTTGCTCGCCGTCTCTCAGCGTCGTATCAAAAATAAATAATCTGTCGCTCATATCTTTTTACTTTATTTTATATTTTCATTTTGTATTATCAAAAGAGCCTTTCACACATGGAAGTGAGAAAGGCTCTTAAATTATATAACACATAATCTATATGAACACATTATCACTTCCGGCCCCGTCCTGAAGTCGAATTCGAATAATAATGCCACATAGATTAAAATAATTCATATCTCTTTTATTTTGGCTGCAAAGTTAAACAATATATATGATTTAACCAAAGAATTTGTAATATTTTTCAATCTTTTCATGATAAAAGATAACAAGATGATACTATTTCGAATCGTTTTGCTCGTTTTTCATCACAACATCAGCCACCTGCGAAGCAATGGCCTTCATTCCCTTGACCGTAGGATGGCCACTGCGTTTGTCTATATCATGCAGCATGATGTAGCTTACACCATAATGGTTGCATATCTCCACACACGACCGGGTTATATCCGGACGCAACTCTGAATTGATAATAAAGTATATAGCCACATTGGGATGATGGTTTTGCAGCCATTCAAGCATATAAGCCATAGCGGGACGAAACGTATAGAAATCATCCGGAGTATAACCGGCATACTTATATTCTCCCACCGCCTCACCGACCCAACTGTCATTAGTACCGCCAAATATAAGGATTATATCGGGATGGCCGATATTCCGCATACGGGTGATAAAGGAGCGTTGAGAATAATCATTGCCGTCATATCCTGTAAAGCCAATTGTAGCGCCACTATAAGAGTTGTTCACGCACAATTGCAGGCCATTATCTTTAACAAACTGCCACCACCATGTATCCCTAACATTCACGACATCAGTGCGTGAGGTATCACTCTTGGCATAATACCACACTTCATTTGTCAACGGAGTAACATAATCCTCAAACGTTGAATATGAATCTCCCAAGACCGACACCCGCTGTGCCGGAAGCGCAAGGCATATCAGAGACAGGCCTATTGACAGAATACAACGTATCATAATGTGCTTTATTATTTTACAATCAGAAGTCCGACATCGGTGGTGGAGGCGGTAACGGGTCGTCGTTCATGCGGCTTCCAATGACCTCGCCGCCGAAATCATCGGGCGGAGCCGCCAAATCCTTATCATCAGGATTGGAGAAACGGGTATATTGTCCCTGGAACCGCAATATCACATCACCCGTGGCACCCTTACGGTGCTTGGCTATGATAATCTGGGCCATACCAACCAAGCTATTGCCCTTGCCATCGTCTTTAATGCCGTAATACTCAGGACGATGCACAAACAGCACCATATCGGCATCCTGCTCAATGGCACCGGACTCTCGGAGGTCTGACAACTGCGGGCGTTTGCCGTCTATTCCCTCGCGGTTCTCCACGGTACGGTTGAGCTGCGACAGCACTATAACCGGAATTTCGAGTTCTTTGGCGAGTCCTTTCAGCGAACGGCTGATTGTCGACACCTCCTCCTGACGGCTGTTGAATCGCATTCCGCTGGCGTTCATCAACTGCAAATAGTCTATCATCAGCACCTTTATGCCATGCTCGCGCACCAGTCGTCTCGCTTTTGTACGAAGCTCGAACACCGAAAGACTCGATGTGTCGTCTATATAAATAGGTGAACTTTCGAGTTTTCGCACATTGGCGTCAAAGCGTTCCCACTCGTCGGGCGTGAGCTGTCCGCTAAGAATCTTGTTACCGCCTACCTCGCAAACATTGGATATCAGACGGTCGACGAGCTGCACGCTGCTCATTTCAAGAGAGAAGAAAGCGATGGGCAACTGATAATCTACGGCTATATTTCTCGCCAAGCTCAACGCGAACGAGGTCTTACCCATCGCCGGGCGTCCGGCCACAATGATAAGGTCGGACGACTGCCAGCCCGAGGTAATCCTGTCAAGCTCGTCATATCCCGTCGGCACACCGGTAAGACCGCCCTTGCTCTCAGATGCCTTCATGAGTTTGCGGTGGGCTTCCGCCAGAACCGGGGCGATGTGGGAGTAGTCTTTGGCGATATTCTTCTGCGACAACTCAAACAGGTTTCCCTCTGCTTTCTGCATGAGTTCGTCCACATCGACTGTCTCGTCGAAAGCCTCAGTCTCCACCATCGAGGCGAAGGAAATGAGCTGTCGGGCGAGACTTTTCTGTGCGAGGATACGTGCGTGATATTCGATATGGGCCGACGAAGCCACGTGTGAACTGAGTTCCACGATATAAGCCGGGCCGCCGACTTCCTCTAACGTGCCTTCCTTGCGCAACTGTTCGGTTACGGTCATAATGTCCACCGGCTGCTCAGACATATTCAAAGTCTGTATGGCATGGAATATCTTTTGGTTACGTGGCTCGTAAAAGGTTTCCGGATGCAGAATCTCCGACACCACGGTAAATGCATCTTTATCTATCATCAGCGCACCCAGCACCACGCGCTCAATGTCGAGTGCCTGTGGCTGCAAGTGTCCGTAGGAATTATCTATCGGGGCAGCTTGCCTTTTTCTTGTCTTATTTGTCGTTGTATTTGTTGGCATAACAGGCGCAAAGTTATATAAAATCTTTGGAACAGAATTAGGATTTCAGGAAAAACAGACGCATTATTCAGAGAGAAACCGCTCTCAAAGGGGAATTTCTTTCAAACAGCATTATGTTACTGACTACGAATAATAACATGAAAGACTCAAAAAGTCAGACCGTAAAATCACTAAGAATTATGCTCTATTTTCTATTTTCCAAATTACCATAAGCTCCTCTCATACCCCTCCTTTATATTACTATTCTCTCTCCCATTCCTCTCTCCTCTCCCTCTTTCACGCCGTTAAAATATATACAAATATCGCTCTCAGAATCGCAAATTTACAAACGAAATCTTCCTTGCTCTCAAAAACGCGAAAATACGGCATTTTTGGTCTTTTTGAGCTAAAATATTGATAATCAGAGGTTTGTCGCGTTTTGAAGCAAAATCGACCGTTTTAGAAGGCGTTTCAGGCCTCGTTAAATTGCAACGGAGGCTCCGTTAGACTCCAACGGAGCCACTTTTGGCCTTCAACGGAGCCTCCGTTGCACTCCAAAACGGCCTAAAACGGACTGCAAAAGTGGCACTTTTGAAAGCCAACAAACGTTAAATCGGGCGAAAACGACATTTTTCGCTGTTTCGGCGGACGGCAAAATTTGACGAAAATCGAACCGATTTTTTTCTAACGGAGGCCGTTTTGGAATTTTGAGTTATGAATTTTGAGTTTTGAGTTGGGATTTTTAAGGCCGCAAAACGGTCGAAAATGAGTAACGAGACCTATATTTAACGTTCGTTAGCACGAGAGAATCATTTTCTGAAAGAGTAAAATTTGGTAAATAAAATTTACATTTTAGGTTGTAAGGTAGGAGGTTGTGAGGTTGTGAGGTGGGAGGTTTTGGGTGGTAAAGAAATAATTATTTCGTCTCTTCGTAATCCACATACTCGCCTTCGTCATCGGGAATAATGCGTCGACCGGCATTCTTCTCGGTGCGCTCGTCTATTATCACTGTACCAGAAGAGGAGGTATGTGCTCTTGAATAAGATGAGGAAGAAGAGGTGTTGCGCGACTGTTGCTGCCCGTTGAAAGGACGGATAATGCGCCTTATGTTCTTGAATAATGACCATCCGAGGATGAACAAGAACAACAGAAAGCCTAAGAACAGCAACAAAAGGAATTTGAAAAAGGTAAACATCTCGCTTATTTCTTACGGTTCACATATACGGAAAGCAACACATACCACGCTATTATCACGGCAAAGGCCGCAACACGGAATATCAAAAGCAAAGGTATGCAGGTGATGATGAAGATATATTTCACCTCGTTTCCGGCCCATCCCCAATGCTTGAACTTCAAGGCGAACATGGGAATCTCGGCAATGAGAAGCCAGCTCGCAAGGCAGATGCCGGCAAGGATGGCGAATATCATCCAGGGAGATGAGGCATACCACTCGCCTCCGCCAACTATCAGCGAAGCCCAAAAGAGTGCGTTTGCAGGCGTAGGAAGCCCGATAAAGGATGTTGTCTGACGCTCGTCAAGGTTGAATTTGGCGAGTCGGAGTGCGGAAAACGCAGCCATCACAAAGGCGAAAAACGGAATGAAATAGCCTACCGGCTCCAAAAATGCAGGATATTCCATTACGCCCGTCAACGAAAAGACCATCGCAGAGGGTGCCAATCCGAATGTTATGACATCAGCGAGAGAGTCGAGTTCCTTGCCTATCGGCGAGCTTACGCCAAGCAGGCGCGCGCTCATGCCATCGAAGAAATCGAATACCGCGCCGGCAATTATCCAAAAGAACGACAGTTCCATATTGCCGACGACTGCGAAATAAGTTGCGATAGAACCCGAAACAAGATTGCAACAAGTGATGGTATTCGGGATATGACTTTTTATTGCCATTGTTTTTTACTTCAGTTTTGCTATTACGGTCTGGTCGCCCGTGGTAGCCTGCCCCATCTTCACGCACACTTCCGTGCCCACAGGCAGGTAGACATCAACGCGAGAACCTAATTTTATAAATCCAAGATGCTCGTCGATGTAGCAGTCTTCGCCCGGTTTGGCGTAGGTGACGATACGGCGTGCCACAGCACCGGCAATCTGCCGGCACAGCACATCGACGCCTCCGGGAGTGGTAATCATGACATCTGCGTGTTCGTTCTCCTCACTCGCTTTCGGCAACCAAGCCTTGTGATAATTACCGTTACGATGGTTCACGAACTTCACCTTGCCGTCGACGGGGAACCAGTTTGCGTGAACATTCCACAAACTCATGAAGATGCTTATCATCAAACGGCGGTCGTGGAAATACTCGTTCTCCTCTACTTCCTCGATTACGACAATGCGCCCATCGGCAGGAGCGACTACAATCTTCTCTGTATCCTCGCTGTTGAAATAGCGGATAGGACAGCGATAGAAATTAACGACAATACAATAAACGGGGTAAAAGACGGCGAAGAAAATCCAAAACGGGATTTTCGTGTCGAATACGTGCCATAGTATGAGCGATATTGCAATTATGCTTATAGCCCCATATAATAGTGTATTTGTTCCCTCGCGGTGTATTCTGATTTTCTTTAATTTCTTTATTCTTTTGTTCATCAGGCTTAAAAATAGCTATTTTAACGATTGCAAAGGTAATCCTTTTTTACCTATTGACAAAATTTTCTTGTTCATTCTTTTGGCTATATCGGCGTTAAAGCGTAACTTTGACGCTCAATACGCAAGATAACGCAAACTATAATGGTTGACTTCATACACTTACACGTACATACATACTACTCTATTCTCGACGGACAATCGCCCATAGAAAAGCTCGTAGACAAGGCTGTGGGCGACGGAATGAAGGGTATGGCGATAACCGACCACGGCAATATGTTCGGCACGAAGGTCTTCTTTGACTACTGCAAGAAGGTGAACAAGAAACTGAAAGAGGAAGGCAAGGAACCATTCAAGCCGATATTGGGCTGCGAGATGTATGTCGCGCGAAACGGAAGCAGGACTCTGCGTCAGGAAAAGAGCGACAAGAGTGGTTATCACCTGATTGTGCTGGCGAAGAATCAGACGGGTTATCACAACCTCGTGAAGCTCGTGAGCCACTCTTGGATAGACGGTTTCTATATGCGGCCGCGTACCGACCGCGAGGATCTGGAGAAGTATCACGAGGGACTGATTGTCTGCTCGGCGTGTCTCGGTGGCGAGGTGCCACACAAAATCCTCAACGATGACATTGCCGGAGCGCGCGAGGCGATAGAATGGTATCATCGGGTGTTCGGCGAAGACTATTACATCGAGCTGCAACGCCATCGTGTGGACGACCCTAATCTGAGGGCGAACAGGGAGACGTATCCGTTGCAGGTGAAGTCGAACGAGGTGATGATAGAGCTTGCGAAGGAATATGGCATAAAGTTGGTATGCACCAATGACTGCCATTTCGTGAACAAGGACAATGCCGAGGCACACGACCATCTGCTCTGTATGTCTACGGGCAAGGATTTGGACGACCCCACACGTATGCTCTACACAAAGCAGGAGTGGTTCAAGACGCAGGAGGAGATGAATGAGGTGTTCGGAGATATTCCCGAGGCGCTGAGCAACACTATCGAGATATTGAACAAGGTTGAAACCTATAACATCAACCACGACCCTATAATGCCGTTCTTCCCTATTCCGGAAAGTTTCGGAACGGAAAAGGACATACGCGAGAAATATACGGAAGAGGACTTGTATAAGGAGTTCACGTCGGACGAGAACGGCGAGAATCAGGTGCCGCCGGAGGAAGGACAGAAGAAGATTGACCACCTCGGCGGCTATGACAAGATTTACAGAATAAAGTTCGAAGCGGAATATCTTGCTAAATTGGCTTACGACGGTGCGAAGCGCTTGTACGGCGATCCGCTGGCTAAGGAGGTGAAAGACCGCATCAACTTTGAGCTGCACGTGATGAAAACGATGGGTTTCCCGGGCTACTTCCTCATCGTGCAGGACTTCATCAACTCGGCACGCGAGGAACTTGGCGTGATGGTGGGACCGGGACGTGGCTCCGCGGCAGGCTCGGTGGTGGCCTATTGTCTCGGTATCACGAAGATTGACCCTATGAAATACGACCTGCTGTTTGAGCGTTTCCTGAACCCGGACCGTATCTCGCTGCCTGATATTGATACCGACTTTGATGACGACGGACGCGGAAAGGTGCTGAAATGGGTTATGGATAAGTACGGCCACGAGAACTGCGCGCACATCATAACCTACGGAAGTATGGCGACGAAGAACTCGATAAAGGACGTGGCGCGCGTGGAGAAAGTGCCTATCGACATGGCCAACGCGCTATGTAAGGCCATACCCGACCGTCTGCCGGAAGGCATGAAGATGAACCTGACCAATGCCATTAAATGCACAAAAGAGCTGCAAGACGCGGAGGTTTCGAGCGATCAGCGACTCAGCAACACCATAAAATACGCGAAAATGCTTGAGGGCACGGTGCGCGGAACGGGTATTCATGCCTGCGGATTCATCATCTGCCGTAACCCGATAAGCGACTGGGTGCCTGTGTCTACGGCCGACGATCCCGACTTCAAAGGAACTAAGGTGAACTGTACGCAGTATGACGGACACGTGATTGAGGAGACGGGACTTATCAAGATGGACTTCCTCGGACTGAAAACGCTGTCCGAGTTGAAGGAGGCGGTAGAGAATATACGCATCTCGGCAGGCAAGGTTGTAGACCTTGACACTATCCCGATAGACGACCCGAAGACATATAAGCTGTATCAGGAGGGCCGGACGATAGGTACGTTTCAGTTTGAGTCGCCGGGTATGCAGAACTATTTGAGGCAGTTGCACCCTACGGTCTTCGAGGACTTGATAGCCATGAACGCGCTCTACCGGCCGGGACCTATGGACTATATCCCCGACTTCATCAAGCGTAAGAACGACCCTTCGCTTGTGAAATACGATATCCCCTGCATGGAGAAATACCTGAAAGACACTTACGGAATCACGGTATATCAGGAGCAGGTGATGCTTCTTTCTCGACAACTCGCAAACTTCACGCGAGGTGAGAGTGATGCCCTGCGTAAGGCGATGGGTAAGAAAAAGAAGGCTATCGTAGACGCAATGAAGCCGAAATTCATCGAGGGTGGCGTGAAAAACGGCCACGACCCGAAAATACTTGAAAAGATTTGGGCCGACTGGGAGAAGTTCGCGTCGTATGCATTCAATAAGAGTCATGCCACGTGCTATTCGTGGGTGGCTTACCAGACGGCGTATCTGAAAGCGAACTACCCTGCGGAATTTATGGCTGCCATCATGAGCCGGCGCAAGGACCAGATAACGGAAATAACGAAACTGATGGACGAATGCCGCTCGTTGGGTATCGACACGCTCGGCCCGGATGTCAACGAGAGCCGCATAAAGTTCACTGTCAACAAGCACGGTTCTATCCGTTTCGGACTCGCCGCCATAAAGGGTATGGGCGAAGTGCCTGCGAATGCCATCATTAACGAGCGCGAGAAGAACGGCCCGTACAAGGATATTTTCGACTTTGCGGAGCGCATCGACTTGCGTGCCGTAAACCGTAAGGCATTTGAAAGTCTGGCATACAGCGGTGCTTTCGACAGCTTCGGCTACCGACGCGAACAGTTTTTCGGCCGCAATGCTAAGGATGAGCCGTTCTTGGATACGCTCATCAAGTATGGCTCGTTGGTGCAGCAGGAGAAAGCGCAAGCCCTGAACACTCTTTTTGGAGGCAACGATGCGGTGGAGATAACGCATCCGCAAGTTCCGGAAGGCGACCATTGGCCTGCCATAGAGAAGTTGAACAAGGAGCGTGAACTTGTAGGAATCTATCTGTCGGCGCATCCTTTGGACGAGTTCAGCGTAATATTGAACGACCTCTGCAACACGAAATGCAAGGAAATAGGGCGCAATGCCGATAAGGCGGAACTTGCCAAACGGCAGGAGATAACCTTCGGCGGAATCGTTACGAGCGTTGTGGAACGCCGTTCTGCAAAGACCAACAAGCCTTTCAGTTTTGTTACGATTGAGGATTTCGACTCCGCCGGCGAACTGGCACTATTCGGCAGCGACTGGGAGAACTGGAGCGGACTGCTGAAAGAGGACTATACCGTATATATAACTGCCACTTGCCAGCAGCGATTCCGCAACTCGGATATGTACGAACTGCGCATAAAGAACGTGGAACAGCTATACGACGTGAAAGATAAACGGATAGAAAAGCTCACCATATCAATAGATGCGTCGAAGGTGGACGAAACACTTGTGTCGGAATTGGCATCTATCATTGACAAGCATCCGGGCAAGACCCAACTCTATCTGCAACTGCGCGATGCCGTCCCGCAAAACAACATAACACTGCGCAGCAGCCTGAAGACCGTCGACGTAGACCGCAAATTACTGATGTTCATCGAGTCGAACAAGGACATGGAATATCGCATTAACTGACAAAGACAACCTGTCATAAGCAAGAAAGACGTTTTGTCAGAAGATGGAAATGGCACGGTCTTTGCCGTAGGAGTATCAAGAACAACCGTAGAATCAATAAACATATTAATCATATATAAACAAACAGACAATTATGGAAGTACAAATCACAACCGAGAACTTCGAGAGTTATAAGAATGGCAACCTGCCATTAGTAGTTGATTTCTGGGCAACATGGTGCGGTCCGTGCCGTGCTTTGGCTCCGACAATAGAGGAACTGGCAAAGGATTACGAAGGTAAAATCGTTATTGGCAAGTGCGATGTCGAGGAAAACGACGACTTGGCAATGACCTTCGGAGTAAGAAACATCCCGACAATCCTTTTCTTCAAGGGCGGAGAACTTGTTGACAAGTTTGTCGGCGCAGCCTCAAAAGCTGTCCTCGCAGAGAAATGTAATGCTCTGCTATAATACAAAAGGCATCTTATTAAAGCAAAAAATAATGGCACGCTCGCAATGAACGTGCCATTATTTGTATCAGTATGAAATGTTATATAAGGTTCTATTTAACCTGCACTACAAGATATTTGCTTGTACTCCAGAATGTATTGGGGTCTGTTACTCTCAAAACATACTGTCCGTTTACATCCTTTGAGAGATTATAACTGTTAGAAGGATGCGATGTGAGCACCTTCGCACTCTTTGAATATAGCTTGAATTCCTTCTCTACACGGATGTCAATCTTGGTGAAGTAGCCTTTATTGAACGAACTGCGAAGCACATCTCCCTTGTCGAGGACGTTCTGAGCCTTAAGCTCTTTCTTTGTTCCGAAAGCATACCAGGCTGTATTCAACTGTGCATCCTGTGTACTGATGGTCTGTGCCTTGCTTGCGTTCTCGGCAGTAAGGTTCTCTTTTTCCGTTGTCAGATTTTCCTTTTCCGTTGTCAGAGTAGCCACATCCTCATTCAGATTTGTAATCGTCTTGTCGAGTTCGGCAATGTGGATGTTCTTAGATTCAAGGTCAGCACGGAGCTGTTTCAGTTCCTTGTCTTTCTCAGCAAGCTGCACTGTCAGATGGTCGAGAGCCTTCTTCATCTGCTCGCCCTTGAATCCTGTCTCACGCAACTGCTGCTGCAACTTCTTTATAAGTTCGCGGTTCTCAGCCATACGCTGAGCGATGAACTGCACATTTTCCTTCAAGACAGCCGACTGTGAGCTGCCGTTTTCGCCTGTCTGTGCCACCGTTACGCGGTCTTCGGCTTCATTAATAACGCGGAAACCTTCCTGAATTTCGTTGAGAGTGCCCAACATATCATTAATTTCCTTGTCGCGAGCCTCAATCACCGAGCGCAAAGAGTCGTTCTGAATCATTGCCGGATTGGTCGCTGATTTCTGATCACATGAGGCAAGCGTCAACGCGCATACAGCCAATAACATTAATTTCTTCATATTCATATTGTATTAATATTGATTATATTCAGTTTTTTTCGTCGCTCTTTCCTGCCACAACGATAACGATTTCGCCCTTCGGCGGAGCCTGCCGGAAGTGTTCCGCAACCTCGGTAAGTGTTCCCCGCACGCTCTCCTCGTGTATCTTAGAAATCTCGCGGCACACACTCACCTGTCTGTCACCGCCAAAAGCATCGGCAAACTGCTCCAAAGCCTTTACCAAGCGGTATGGCGACTCATAGAATATCATCGTGCGCTGCTCGTCGCGCAGCCTGTCTATCTTGCTCTGACGGCCTTTCTTCTGAGGCAGGAAGCCCTCGAAGCAGAAGCGGTCGCATGGCAGTCCGGAAGCGACAAGCGCAGGAACAAACGCCGTAGCACCGGGAAGGACCTGAACCTCTATACCCGCGGCAACGGCTTCACGCACAAGATAGAATCCGGGGTCGCTGATTCCCGGCGTTCCGGCATCGCTGACGAGCGCCACGGTGGCTCCGCCTTTCAGCCGTTCCACCACTCCAGCCGCCGTACCGTGCTCATTGAACTTATGGTGAGACATCAGATGATTCTGTATCTCATAATGTTTCAAGAGCATTCCCGAAGTTCTTGTGTCTTCGGCAAGCACGAAATCCGCCTCTTTCAGTATGCGGATAGCGCGGAATGTCATATCTTCCAAATTGCCTACTGGCGTAGGCACGACATATAAAATTCCCATATTGTAAGCAAAAATAGCAGAAATAATTTGAATCACATAGATAAAATGTAAAAAAACATCTTTTCTTTGCATTTTTTTGAAAACGGATTTGTATTTTTGCAATTAAAGGATATATATATTAATACGTATGACAACAGTAAACGACATAAACGGCGAGCGACATCATCAGGGTCGCATTGAAGTGATATGCGGCTCGATGTTCTCGGGCAAGACCGAGGAACTGATACGCAGAATGAAGCGTGCGAGATTTGCGAAGCAGAAGGTTGAGATATTCAAACCGGCCATAGACGTGAGATATTCGGATGAGGACGTGGTGAGCCACGACCATAACATAATTCCAAGTACGCCCATCGACTCGTCCGACTCGATACTCCTGCTGTCATCAGACACCGATGTCGTGGGCATCGACGAGGCGCAGTTCTTCGACAACCGACTGCCCGACGTGTGCAACGAACTGGCAAACCGTGGCGTGAGGGTCATCGTGGCGGGACTCGACATGGACTACAAGGGCGTGCCCTTCGGCCCGATTCCGGCACTGTGCGCCATTGCCGACGACGTAACAAAGGTCCATGCCATCTGCGTGAAGTGCGGTGCGCTGGCATACGTGAGCCATCGGCTCGTGGCAAACGACAAGCGGGTGCTGTTAGGCGAAACCGAAGAATACGAGCCGCTATGCAGGGATTGTTATCGCAAAGCGGAAGAGGAGAAGAAGGAAAAGTAATAAGAAAAGCCCCCTCCGACTCCCCCAAGGGGGAGAGCATATATTACCTTTCTTAATTTCATATCCTTATACGATTAAGGTCCTTCCCCCTTGGGGAGGCCAGATGGGGGATATTATAAACATTAAGCTTTCAACTTTCATCTTTTATCATAATGGAACAGAAAATCACTTTCGACAAATTCATCCGTTGGACATTCATCGGCCTCATCGTATTAGCAGTATTCTTCATAACGAAGTCGCTGAGCAGCGTACTCATTCCCTTTTTCGTAGCATGGCTGTTCGCCTACCTACTCTACCCTATCGTTAAGTTCGTGCAATACAAGATGCACGTTCCCACGCGCGCGCTGTCTATTATAATAACTCTGATATTCGTAACAGCCATCCTGTCCGGCATATTCTATCTCATCATCCCGCCGATGATAGGACAGTTTGAGAGGCTGAGCCATATAACTATAAAGTATATACAGCATAGTTCACAGGCCACCGACATTACGAAACACGTGCAGCAATGGCTGATAGAAAACCGTGAGGCAATAGAGAAATTCTTCAAGAGCAAAGACTTCACCGATGCTATGAGAACCGTAATGCCGAAGGTTTTCAGCGTTGTCGGGCAGACGGCAAACATCATTATCAGCATCGTGGCATCGTGTATCACCCTGCTTTATATGTTCTTCATACTCCTTGATTACGAATACCTCACCAACAGTTGGATAAAAATATTCCCGAAGAAGGTGCGTCCGTTCTGGAGCGAGGTGGCGAAAGACGTGGAGCGCGAGCTTAACAACTACATCCGCGGACAGAGTCTCGTGGCTCTCTGCATGGGAATAATGTTCTGCATCGGCTTCACCATCATCGACTTTCCAATGGCGATAGGCCTCGGAATCCTCATCGGAATATTAGACCTCGTGCCTTATCTACACACATTCGCGCTCATACCGACCGCTTTCCTTGCGCTGCTCGAAGCCGCCGACACGGGCCAGAACTTCTGGATGATATTCGGACTTGCGGTTCTCGTGTTCATCATCGTGCAGATTATTACCGACATGGTAATAACTCCGCGCATCATGGGCAAGGCTATGGGCCTCAACCCGGCAATTCTGTTGCTCAGTCTTTCGGTATGGGGCGCGCTCTTGGGCTTCATCGGACTGATTATCGCCCTGCCTCTCACAACGCTCATCATCGCCTATTGGCAGCGGTATGTTACGAAGGAACAGGAAACGCCCACACAACTTCCCCAAGTGTAATGGCGCAGATATAAAAAAGAAGAGAAAACAAAGTCGATAATGAATAACGAAATACAATTTCTTTTATATAGCCTTCCCGACGAAGAGGGAAAAGTACAGGTAGTCATAAAAGACGAGACGATTTGGTGTACACAAAAAGCTATGGCACAGCTTTTTGGCATTAACAAATCCGGCATTAGCCGTCATATCGCTAATATATATAAAGAAGGAGAACTCCGGCAAGACATGACAGTTGCAAAAATTGCAACTGTCGTGAATCGGGGAATAAGGGGAGAAGTTGAAGAACTAATTGACTTCTATAATCTTGACGCAATCATCTCCGTCGGCTACCGTGTTTCGTCTCCCAAAGCAACAAAGTTTCGCCAGTGGGCAACAAAGATTCTCAACGAATATATAAAGAAAGGATTTGTACTTGATGATGAACGGCTGAAACAGGGAACGGCCGTATTCGGAAAGGATTACTTCCGTGAATTGCTCGAAAGGATTCGTTCCATCCGTAGTAGCGAGCGCCGTATATGGCAACAGATTACAGATATATACGCAGAGTGTAGTACCGACTATGACAAGAACTCACCCACGACACGCGATTTCTATGCCATGATACAAAACCGCTTCCATTATGCCATAACAGGACAGACGGCAGCAGAAATCATATACACAAATGCTGACCACACAAAAGAACACATGGGACTGACCACATGGAAGAATGCGCCTGACGGCCGTATATTGAAATCAGACGTAATAGTAGCCAAGAACTATTTACAGGAAAAGGAGATACGCCGGTTGGAGCGTGCCGTAACTGGTTTCTTCGACTACATCGAAGACCTGATAGAGCGTGAGAACACATTCAATATGTCTCAATTTTCTGAGAGTGTCAATGAGTTTCTCACATTCCGCCGTTATCAGATTCTACCCGACAAAGGGCGAATCTCTGCGACACAAGCTAAGACAAAGGCTGAAAGTGAATATGACATCTTCAACAAAACCCAGCGGATAGACTCTGACTTTGATAAGCAAATCAGAGGATTGTTAGGAAAATAAAAAGGCTATAAAAACAGAAGACGAGCTGATGCTTATGAAAGCTATCAACTCGTCTTTTTATTTATCTACTCGTTAACTGAGAATTAGTCCATCTGTGCAAGTTTATTGTCTGATCCGAGCACCTCAGTGATCTTGTGGCTGTAAAGCTCAATCATAAGGTCGCGTGCAGGACCGCAATACTTACGTGGGTCGAACTCGCCCGGCTTCTCTGCGAATACCTTGCGTACTGCTGCTGTGAAGGCAAGACGTGAGTCTGAGTCGATGTTAATCTTGCAAACAGCACTCTTAGCTGCCTTGCGGAGCTGCTCCTCAGGAATACCTACTGCGTCTGGCAACTTACCACCGTTCTCGTTGATAATCTTAACATACTCCTGTGGAACAGAAGAAGAACCGTGAAGAACGATTGGGAAGCCCGGCAACTTCTCCATGATAGCATCGAGAACGTCGAATGCCAATGGCGGCGGAACGAGCAAGCCAGTCTTCGGGTCGCGTGTACACTGCTCTGGCTTGAACTTGTATGCACCGTGAGAAGTACCGATAGAGATAGCAAGTGAGTCAACACCAGTCTTTGTTACGAAGTCGATAACCTCCTCCGGCTTTGTATAGCAAGACTCCTCGGCAGATACCTCGTCCTCTACACCTGCGAGAACGCCAAGTTCACCCTCAACAGTAACATCATACTGGTGAGCATATTCAACAACCTTCTTAGTCAAAGCAACGTTCTCATCATAAGGAAGAGAAGAACCGTCAATCATGACTGAAGAGAAGCCCATATCTACACAGCTCTTGCAAAGCTCGAAGCTGTCACCGTGGTCAAGGTGAAGAACAATCTCAGGATGCTTGCATCCGAGTTCCTTTGCATATTCAACAGCACCCTGTGCCATATAGCGAAGCAATGTCTGGTTAGCGTAGTTGCGCGCACCTTTAGATACCTGAAGGATAACCGGAGACTTCAAATCAGAAGAAGCCTTAATGATAGCCTGCAACTGCTCCATGTTGTTGAAGTTGAAAGCTGGGATAGCATAACCGCCATTGATGGCTTTCTTGAACATCTCACGGGTGTTCACCAAGCCTAATTCTTTGTAATTTACCATGATTAATATAATTAATATAATGAATAATACTCAACTGTTACTGAAACTAATGCAAAAGTAACGTTTTCTTTTCTGACTGCCAAACGAACGTGTTTTTTTCCCCGCGCTTATATGACAAAAATTGCTTTACATCTATTCGCAAACCGAGACGTATTACAATTTTGCAAGGCGCAGTTTACAAAAATTATTCAGGCATACCGATTTTCTTTATCCGCGCCTCGAAATTGCCACGGTCGCTGAGAGCCGCATTCTTCACGCGGGCGCGGTAATTATATATGGTATTGACCGAATAATGCAGGAAATAGGCAATCTTTGAACTGTCGTCGATGCCAAGACGGATAAGCGCGAAGATGCGCACCATAGTAGGCAGACTTTCGTTTCCCTGTGTTTCCGGCACACGCTCTTCGGGCTTCAGCATGGCGTTGAACTCTCTGACGAAGTTCGGGAACAGATGCAGGAAAGCCTTGTCGAAATTGGAATAAAGCTCGTTGAGTTCTTTCTCGCGATAATCAGCCGACCGCATCATATCCATGATAGCATTATAGTCACGGTTTTTCAACATCTTGCTGACCGACTTGCGCATACTTTCCATCTTGTCCACATACTGCGAACAAAGTTGCAGGAAGCGGCCGATGTATTCCTCCTTCACCTTGTTAGCCTCGGAAATCTGACGGTTCAGCTGCGAAAGCTGATTGTTCGTATCTTGCAGACGGTTGATAAGAGAAGACATATTGTCATTTGCCGCCAACAGCTTCGAGTTGGACTCACGCAATTTCTGCTGCGATGCGGAAAGGCGCTTGCGCTGCTTGTTCACGTAGAGAAGCGACAGCAACAGCAACACGAACATTATACTGATTGACACAACCAGCATCAACAACAGATGATTGGCCTTATCGGTTTCCTCCTGATATTTTCTGTCGACGGTAGAGAGTACCGGCGAAACCTGCCAACTGCGCACACGGGTGCCGAAGTTCTTAGCGCATTCCCATGCAAAATTGATATAACGGTGTGAGCGTTCCAAATCGCCTTCACTCATGAGAAGATTGGCCAGCTCCCACATAGAACCCTGATCCATGACGGCATTCTGAATGTCGGCGATGGCAGACTTCACCAGCCACGACTTGCCTTGCTCCAGATCGCCCGCCAACTTGTAGTCGAGATAGCGATAGAAGGCCACGATGGCAAAATTGCGCGAATACTCGTCGCATCCTTTCAGGCGCAGGTTGTTAATCTGCAAAGCCTTGCCTAAATCATTTTTCTCGCTCAGCACAATCTCCTTGCCCTGCAAATAAGTGTCACTATTGGCATCGAGGGTGGCAAACATCAGTTTGCGGTATTCCTCGCGCTTCTTATAATAAAGTTCGCTAAAATCTTTCAATTTCGTGTAATATGCCAACTCGCCATACACGTGGACGTATGCCGTATAGTATTCGCCAAGCACCTCGCGTGATGCCCCCACCGTATCGACCTTCTCCAATATATCCACTGCCTCGTTATACATACCCGTTGACGAGCATTGGAAGGCGAGCCTCACCCTACTCAGATTTTCTTTTGTCTTGTCATCAAGTTGCACGGCCAGCTCTATACATTTATTTATATAGCATATTGCCGAGTCGTTATTGAAAGCCTTGTACTCTTCATATAGTTTCATCGCCAGTTCATAACGGCGTGCGAGTCCTCTGCTGTCCTCGAATTGCTGGCGAAGGCGTGCTTTTCGCTTCTCCGATATTTCCCGGTAGTCGTCCAATTTGGCTATCACGCTATCGAGGGTATTGTACAATTTGGCAAGTTCTACCGATTCGCCATAAACCGACACAATCCCTAAGAATAAGATACAGACAAGAGTTAATATTCGTTTCATAAAATACGGCTAACTGATTGTTTCGTACAAAAGTAACCAAAAATATTTGAAAAAAGAAAATAATCAGTGTTTTTTTAGGACAAAGGAGGTCTTGAAGTGGAAGTATTGCAACCTGACAAGGGCTCTCTTGCATTCTGTTTGTCATGCGACGACAATATGGCCGCAGTACGTTCATAAAAAATTTACGCGAAAATTTCTTTCAAAAGTGGCACTTTCAGAAGAAATTTTCGCGTAAATTTTAAGCCGTCCGTATATCGCTGATTATCAAAGAGATACGAAACGGAGCGCAATATGACTTATTTTAGAACCTCAAACAGATGGTTCTCCCCTCCATTAAGGAGTTGGATGGGGCATATTTACTTCAGCGTAAACTTCACTTTCGACGTGATATTGTCGGAAGCGTTACCTATGTGAGCCTCAAACTCGCCCGGCTCGGCTACCCATGTGGCGGCCTTGTCGTCGTAATAGCTCAGCGCGTCCTTGCCGATGGTGATTGTTACGTCGCGTGTCTCACCCGGTGCAAGAGCCACTTTCTTGAAGCCTTTCAGCTCCTTCAGCGGACGGACAAGCGATGACTTGAGGTCGCTGACATAGAGCTGGACGACTTCCGCACCGGCACGTTTGCCTGTGTTTGTCACGCTAACGGTGAAGCTGATGCTGTCGTTGGCTGCCATTTCGGCCTTATCGGCCTTTGCCTTGCCCAACTTGAAGGTGGTGTAGCTCAGTCCGTAACCGAACGGGAAGAGTGGCTTAACCTTGTTCTTCTCTGTCCAACGATAGCCCACGAAGATGTCTTCCTTATACTCTTCGTCGATGATTTTTTCGCTCTCGCGCCATGTTCCGGGATAGCTTCCTGTGGCATGAGCACCGCAATCCTCCAACTTGGCATACCATGTGAACGGCATCTTGCCCGAAGGATTAGCCTTGCCTGTAAGCACATCGGCTATGGCATGACCGCCCTCTGAGCCGAGGAACCAAGCCTGAACGATGGCTGGCACTTTGTTCTTCCACGGCAAAGCGATGGCATTACCCGAAATGCAGACGAAGACGATGTTCTTGTTGACCTTCAACAAGGCTTCCATCAGCTCGTTCTGAGCGTATGGCATATCCATGCTCTTGCGGTCGTGGCCCTCGCAATCCTGAAAGTCGCTCTTGTTGAGACCGCCCACATAGATTACGTAATCAGCACCTTTTGCTTTCTCTACAGCCTCATTGATAAGTTCTTCTTTCGACCGGCTATCTTTCAAATCACGGCCAACGACTACGCCGTTGTAGCTCTGGTTGATGTCTCCAACGTAGCCACGCGCATAGTCGCAGGTTGCGCCAACGGCCTTGCAAGCCTCTTCAATGCCTTCGAGCGGCAGCACCTCTTTCTGTACTTTCAATGAGGAAGAGCCTCCGCCGACAGTCATCATCTTGATGGCGTTCTCACCAACGACAAGCACACGCTTGCCCTTGCTGAGGTTAAGGGGCAAAATACGCGAAGCCGATTCTGCATTCTTCACTCTTCGCTCTTCATTTTTCAGCAGCACGATGCCTTCACAAGCTATCTCGCGTGCTGTTTCGTAATGGCTTTCTGAGCAAAGGAAGCCCTGAGCGCGGTCTCGGTTCATCGTGGTACGATAGAAAAGACGCAGTATGCGACGCACTTTCTCGTTAAGTTCCTTCTCCGTAAGCTTTCCTTCCTTTATCAGCTTTTTGTATGGTTCGGCAAGATAGTAGTTGTCGTATGCGTTGGTTGCGCCCATAGTCAGGCCATCTGTCCATGTACCAAACTCCATGTCGAGACCATACTTCACGGCCTCTTCGGTGTCGTGAGTGCCACCCCAGTCTGACACGACTACGCCGTCATATCCCCAGTCGCCTTTCAGTATCTTGTTGAGCATGATCTCATTGTGGCAGTTGTGCTGGTTCTTGTAGAGGTTATAAGCACCCATAATGCCCCAAGTCTTGCCTTCGATAACGGCAGCCTTGAACGCAGGCAGATAGATTTCGTGCAGTGCGCGGTCGCTCACAATGACGTTCACCTGATGGCGGTATTCTTCATCGTTGTTCAGCGCATAGTGCTTCACACAAGCCGAGGTTCCCGTGCTCTGCAATCCCTGGATGTATGGCACCACCATACGGCTTGCTAAGTACGGGTCTTCGCCCATATATTCGAAGTTGCGGCCGTTGAGCGGGGTTCTGTAGATGTTCACTCCCGGGCCTAACATCATGTCTTTGCCACGGTAGATGGCTTCCTCTCCGAGTGCCACGCCATAGTTGCGTGAGAGCTGCGGATTCCATGACGCTGCCAAACAGGTGAGTGCGGGGAATGCCACGCACGAGTCGTTGGTCTGACCGGCCTGCTCCCATTCGTCCCAAAGCACGTCGGGACGCACTCCGTGAGGGCCGTCGTCGGTCCAGAAATCAGGGAATCCGAGACGCTTGACACCCGATGACGAGAACTTGCTCTGCGCATGAATGACGGCAATTTTCTCATCCAAAGTCATTCGTGAGAGAGCATCTTCCACACGTTGCTCCACTGGTTTGCTCGCATCGAGATATACGGGCAGTGCCTTTTGAGCACCGGCTGCCGTCGCCATTCCTATGGCAAACAGGGCTGCAAAAAATGTTTTCTTCATAATATCCTATATACTTTATGTTATTTTGTTTCTTTTGTTTTATGTTTTCCTCATTCCTCACACTTCAATCCCATACTCTTTATATACCCAGCCTGCGGTTTGCAGTTCTCGAATTTGCTATTCTCAACAAACTGCATGAGAATCTGACGCGCTGTCATCTGGTCGGGACGGGCCTCGCGGAACTCCTTGAACGTGCCGCGTGGAGTCTCGGAATACTTCACGACGATGCTGTCCCAGTCGGCCGGACGCTGTATGGCATTCATGCAGGAGCCGTCGACTTTCTTGTATGGCCAAAAGGTGTAGCCGATGTTATTGTCCTTCATCACCTGCACGAACTGCGCCTGCCACTCGTCGGTGTTGTGCCCTATCTCGCCCATATACATCGGCAGACCGGTCTTGTCGCGAAAGTCAATGTAGTCTTTGATGGCCGGAGCGGAAGCGTCGCCGCCGTAACGGTGACAGGTGTACATGATGTTCTTGTCGAATTTCCAGTCCGTGAACATGAAGAAATCGCTGTTCCAGCGTGCTCCTCCAAGCAGTATCACGTGATTGGCGTCCACCTCGCGGATGGCTCTTGTGGCACGTTTATACAGTGGTTCGAGTTTTTTGTTAAGCTCGTCCTTGTTCTCAAAGTAATGGGCTATCGGCTCGTTCATCAGTTCATAGCCGAGTATCACCGGCTCGTCGGCATAACGGCGCGCTATCTTCTGCCACACTTCGCAGAACAACTGCTGGCAGGTCTCGCTCTCGAAGAGCCACGGATAGCCATGTCCGTTGTCAATATTGTCGCCAGTCTGTCCGCCCGGACAATCGTGCATATCGAGAATCAGATACAGGTTGTTGTCCCTGCACCAGTTCACCACGCTGTCCATACGCGCGAAACCGTCCTGCGAGGCGGTCAGTCCCATATAGTCCTCGTCGGTGAAGAGCTTATAGTTGAACGGCAGGCGTATGGTGTTCGCGCCTGTTCCGGCAATGAACTCCACGTCCTTGCGGGTGATGTAGTTGTCCTTGAAGGCCTTCCAGAACTCGGCGGTGAAGTCCGGTCCCACCATCTGCGAGAGCATATCATTAATCATCCATTCGCAGTTGGTTCTCTGGAAACCGAACATATATCCCTCGGGATTGAGCCAGTTGCCGAGGTTTGTACCTACGATAAACAACTTCTCACCATTCGGCTTGACAAGATTCACGCCATCCACCTTTACAAACTTTCCCTTTTCTTTCTTTGCAGCACACACCGCCGTCATCCCGACAAGCAACAATGCAATGAATAGTAGTTTCTTTTTCATCATTATAAGTTAGTTATTATTGTTATGATTGTATGTTATCCGTTTAACAGTAGCCGGCTACACCTTATTATATAAGGTCTGCTCTCTTCGCTTACATTCTGTCAGATCTCTCCCCCGTGGGGGAGCCGGAGGGGGCTATTTCTGGAATACTCTCACATAGTCCACTTCCATAGTCACGGGCAACGCGCTCTCGTCAACTCCCTGCGAGCCGCCCCAGTCGCCACCCCACGCGAGGTTCAGGATAACATAGAACGGGTCATCGTATGGCCAATCGTCGCGTCCGAGTCCGCGGTTGTTGTAAGTCAACTGCACCTTACCGTCAACGAAGGTTGTGATTTTATCGTGCGTCCACTCTATCGCGTACTTGTGGAACTCACCTTCCGCACCGGGACAGTGCATCTCATGAGTCACCTGCGTACCGTTGGAATGCACATGAGCATTAGCGTGCAGGCTCGAAGACACATAGTCGGGATGATAACCCACCTCTTCCATGATGTCTATCTCGCCGTCGGCAGGCCATGAACGGAAGTTTACCGGCATCATCCAGAACGCGGGCCATGTGCCTTTGCCCTTCGGCAACTTGATGGAAGCCTCTATATAGCCGTATGTCCAGCCTTCTTTCACCTTAGCATACACGCGGCCGGAATATATCTTGCCGTCCGAACCCTTGAAGCAGTTGATGTGCAGGCGGCCGTCTACAAGCTCCGTAACACGCTTGCCGTCAGCCTGACCGTTCACGTATGTCTGCAGTTCATGGTTCACCCAACCGGCATTCTGCACCTCGTGCGTCCAGTCCTTACTGTTCAGCGTCGTGCCCTCATTGAACTCATCGTGCCATACGAGGTGATAGCCCGCAGGAGTCTCGATGTTCGCATCCTCTGCAGAGTTCTGTATCACGGTGATTGTTACCTTCTCCGCACCGCTCATCACATCTATAGAACCTGTTCTTGAGGCCATCGCGGTGTTTACATCTGTCTTTATCCTTACAGCCGGCCCGTCAGTAGAAAAGCCTGTTGTTACCCCGTTAACGATATCCGCAGATATCCAACTGTCATTTGACTTTACGGTGAAATCCTTAGACGCATTGATGCCGACAAGAATTGTTTCGCCTGTCGAAACAGAATATATCGTAGACTTTTCTACTTGCATGGGAACTGCCTGCATAACAGGTATTGTAACTCTCTTAGCACCAGACTTCACCACAACAGAACCGCTACGAGATTCCGTTCCTGTGTTTGCGGCAACCGTCACTGCCACCGTTCCCTGAGTACTCGTAGAGCCGGAGACATTGACCTTTATCCAGTCCTTACTGTTGTCATCGGCGTATGCCGTCCATTCGCCACGGCTGCAGTCCACGCTGACGCTATAAGTACCGCCGACTACCGAGGCATCAATCTTATCAGGCGAGCAGGTCAGCGTTATATCACTACCCTGCCCTGTGCCATCACTATCGTCACTGCTGCAAGATATGAAAAGCAGCAGAGAAAGAAATAATACAATACTAATATTCTTCATTTGATATTTATTTTAATAATTAGAAGCGACACTTCTCAAAACAGAAGCCCAAGCCGTAAGCAAAGCAGAATTGTCTACACCTATTGTTATGACTTGTCCTGTCGCCACGGTATTTGTTGCACTATACTGCCGTGTCTGGGGAACGCTAAACAGGCTGTCTTTATTTATCAGGATATCATTCTCAACTACATAATAACCGTCTATCTCTATCATGTCGGTAGTGTCCAAACCCATTGAAAGAATCCTGTTCTTAGCCTGTTCAAGAACCGTTTCTGTATTATCTACAGAACCATCAACAAACCCATCTACATCATTACTACAAGAAGATACAGCAGTCAAAGACACTGAAAAAAGGAAATAAGAAATAAAGTTTTTCATAATACTTAAATTTATATTTATTCCTTTAATAAAGGAATTGGGGGCTAAAAAGTCCCCAATTCCATATTTACAAAAAGAATCATGATTATTCTCTATGCTTCTGAAGGATAATATTACTGATTGTAATCTCTGTATTAGCAGGATTACCGCCAAAATCAAAGAACAGCTTCATAGAAGAACAAGGTCTTGGCAACTTAACTTTTGTCTGGAAAAATCTTAATTCTCCACCAGCAACAAGAGATTTTGAATCATCTGCGAAGAAGAAATTATCATCATCTTCTGCATCCGTGAGTTTAATCATTGGCTTAAACTCATTATTAGATTCTATAATTGCCAAGAAATCATACTCCTCGTCAACATCATCAATAGCCAAATCAAGTTGGAACGGAACTTGCGCCTGCCAACGTTCAAAAGTAGCTTCTGGCAACTTGATCGTAATTTTACCATCACTAACTGTTACATTAGGGTCTGCTATCTGTGACCAACCCGGTGCGTAGTAGCCTGCTATCTGCTGAGGATTAGCAGTCTTCCAAAGATTATCATTACTGTTCACATCTACCCATACAGGCTCTGGCTCACCTTTCTCTGGTGCTTCAATATCATTGTCGGATGATTTCATGAAAGTAATGTTCTCAACAACGACCTCTGTATTCTCAGCATTGCCACCGAAGTCAAAGAACAGTTTCAGGTTATCTATACTGCGACTTGGCATACCTGTCATGTAGAAACATATAGGCTCGCCTGCCTTTAACGCCTGTTTTTCTGCAAAATAGAAATCATTATCATCATTAGGATTGGTAAACTTAATGGTTACACCCGGATGGTCCTTTGTAGA
This sequence comes from uncultured Prevotella sp., assembly GCA_900547005.1. GTDB lineage: Bacteria > Bacteroidota > Bacteroidia > Bacteroidales > Bacteroidaceae > Prevotella. The sequence continues at coordinate 19,521 of URER01000017.1, read as the reverse complement.
TGTCAATATCACAGAAAAGTCATAAGTGTCATCACTTGCAACAGTTGAGATATTTGTCTCAAACGGAACCTGGCACTGCCACTGATCCGTAGTTGCTGCCGGCAATGTAACAGTAAAGTCATTTCCACTCATTGATACTGCCGGATCTGCTATCTGTGACCAGCCTGGAGCATAATAGCCTGCTGCCTGTGTAACGGTAGCATTCTTGAAAAGGTTCTTGTCGCTTGCTGCATCAAAGCCACCAAAACCATTCATCTTAGTTTTATCAATAGTAAACTCTTTTACAATAGAGCCATCACTAACACCGTTAGCATTCTTTACTTTACACTCCACGGTATAAGTACCAGCCTTACGGTAATATTTTTTTGTTGTAAAATCTCCACCAGCATAATTTCCATCAATAATCCAAACAGGAGATACACCTGCACTTGATTTAAAATTGAAGTAAGCAGTGTTAGTCTCTTGGTCTACTGTCACCGTTACATTATTTTCATAAATAGCAGCTTCTGGTATATCACCATTGGGGCTACTGTGATCATCGGGAGAGCAAGATACAAATGTAATAGCACCTAATGCTGCGCAACCTATAAGATTAAATATTTTGTTCATTGTTATTTTCTATTTATTGGAGCAGGAGTGTGAAAATTTTCCAACAAATTCGCGTCTCCTACCCCATAGGTTATTTATTTACTGGAAATAATTTTCATTCTGTTTCAGAGTACCCTGAGCTGCAGAAAGTTCAACAGAACTGATAGGAATGTACTTTTTATTCTTTGTCCACGAGTTCAGGCGTGCCATATCACCTTTATCGTTAACAGGTTCCTTGTCGGCTACAAGATTGATTGATGCCTTTTGTGAAACGCCTGCAACATCTTCCATACGCACAAGATCCCAATAACGCTTGCCTTCGCCAAGAAACTCGTGACGGCGCTCGGTAAGAATATTATCAAGTGTTGGCTCTACCTCGGAAACAAGTCCAGCCCGCTGACGCACACGAGTGATATAACTCTTTGCAAGTCCCAAATCTCCATTTGTACGAACAAGCAACTCTGCTGCATTCAACAAAGTCTCGGCAAAACGATATATGCGGAAGTTGTCGTTCCAGCGGCACTGGTCAGATCCGCCAGTTCCGTCTGCCACATGAGAATAGCGCGGCAAATACTTATTCATAAAAAGATTAGTCTGTTGCCAGCGTCCTGTTGGGTTAAGCGGAGCATCATCAAGCAGAGTTACAGCACCACGTTCATCGTTACTTGCATAGAAATCGCGACAATGAGCACGTGGGATGAATGTACCCCAACCATTATTTGCAACATCACCATCAGAAGCAACACCTCCGTCAGGACCAAGACACTGTGGCATGAATGTTCCTCCAATACCACCCTCATTACCATAAGCACGCTCGCAGAGTGGACCATCAGTATAGTTAATCTCAAAGATTGACTCATCACACCACTCTCCGTTAGGACTCCAAAGATCAGCAAACGAAGGATTCAAATCATAAGGACCGCTAATGATTTCTTGCATATAACGGAGAGCTGCCGGGAAGCGTGTGGCATCGTTCTGATACATTACCAACTCTGCAAAAACCATATAGGCTGTAGCTTGTGTAGCATGCCCCTCCTCACCACTCGCCGCCTTCATAGGCAACACATTCATATCTATGGCAGCCTGCAAATCAGTTATTATTTGCTCGTATGCATCATCCGGAGCAGACTGTTCTACTACATCCGCTGCTGTAAGAGGTGTCGTGAAATAAGGTATGTTTCCATACCATTTCCATACAACTGTGTAATAGTAAGCACGTAACACTTTAGACTCAGCAATTATTTTATTCGCGAAAGACTCAGATATGGTTCCGTCCGCTAAACTATTCTCAGCAGACTGTATCGCCTCATTACAAGCCTTGATTCCATCGTAGCTTACAGTCCAAAAGTTTGAAAGTGTCAATGCAGATGTTAAATTATAGCTGGCAGCATTATGCCAAACCTCCTGGTCGGTTATGCTCGCTGCACCTACAAGCATATCATCACCAAGCATATCACTCCAGTTCAGTTGTCCGAACATGGCACCATTGTAGTCGTATGTATGCAAAGGCACATAAGCGGCCACAAGCTGTTCTGTTATATGCTCCTCTGTTTTGAAGTACTCATCAGCCGGAGCTTTTGTTTCAGGATTCTGCTCAAGGAAGCTGTCAGAGCAACTTGTAACTGTCATTCCCACGAAAAGCAGACTAACGGCTAAAATATTATTGATTTTCATAATCTTATGCTGTTTTTACATTATAAACTTTTATTAGAAACCGATGTTGAAGCCAATGGTCCATGTACGTGCTTGAGGATAACATCCCCAGTCTACACCAAGAGAAGTTCCGCCAGAAGATATTTCCGGATCGTATCCGTGATACTTAGTGAAAGTAATCAAGTTTTCTGCCATCACATAGAAGCGAAGGCTGTCAACGAAAAATTTCCTTGTGATATTCTGCGGAAGAGTGTATCCCAAGCTGATGTTCTTCAGACGTAAATAACTAGCATCGTTAACATACATATCAGAAGATACAAGATTTGTTGTGTTGCCGAATACAAAACGTGGAACAGAATTTGAAGTACCCTCACCAGTCCAACGGTCGAGCATCCAAGAAGGAAGATTCTGTCCCGTCTTGTCCACACGCATGGTGGCATCAAAAATATCATTACCTGCAGTTCCTTGCCAGAACATCATAAAGTCGAAACCTTTCCACTCTGCATTGAAGTTAAGACCGAATGTCCAATCCGGCATACCCTTACCAATCTTTGTCTTATCGTTATCGTCAATCTTACCATCATTATTTACATCTACGAAACGGAAATCACCAGGCTTGGCATCAGGCTGTATCATATTTCCATCTGCATTAACATAAGCTTTTACCTCATCTTCATTCTGGAAGATACCGGCTGTTTTTCTTCCATAGAAATAAGGCCAAGGCTGTCCGTTCTCCGCACGAGTGAATGTACCTACGCCCATAAGACTTTCATATTCCATTGTACCAGTTGCATTACCGAGTTTTACAAGCTCATTCTTCAAATAAGCCGCATTTGCCTTTACAGCGAACTTAGCATCTGCGACACGCCACTTGTAACCGAGTTCGAACTCAACACCTGAGTTTTTCATCTCACCGACATTAGCAGTAGGCTTATTTGTTGAGATGTAATCAGGAACAGGGTTAGCCATCAACATTCCGTTGGTCTTCTTTACATAATAGTCAGCAGAGAATGTCAACGCATTGCCGAAGAAACCGAAGTCAAAGCCAAGGTCAGTCTGTACACTCTCCTCCCATTTCAAATCAGGGTTAGCCAAACCGTCAACACGTGTACCGATATTCTTTATTGGATCTTTTCCGAAGATTGCACTGTTAGCACCTGTATTTGTTGTGTAAACAGCATAACCAAAGTTACCGATATTCTCATTACCATTCTTACCCCAACTGAAACGAATCTTGAAATTACTCAACCAGTCCTTAGTATTCTGCATGAATGCCTCGTTCATTACATTCCAACCCAAAGAGAAAGAAGGGAATGTAGCATAGTGATTGTTTGAACCGAAACGAGAAGAACCGTCACGACGGATAGTAGCCTGAAGCATATAACGCTCATCATAGTTATATGTAGCACGGGCAAACATAGATGCCAATGTAGCTACATCCCAAGGACCAGCACCTGCACCGACTTCACCTTCACCACTACCTGTAGCATAATCAACCCACGGATGATTATAGTCTACGAGATAATTCTTACTTGCAGAAATTCCAAAACCTGTAGATTTCTTTGCAGACTGGCCCAACACAACACTTACGTCATGCTTGCCAAAGGTCTTTGCCCATGAGAGAACATTCTCTATCTGCCATACTGTACCACGATTGCTCCATGAGTTTGCGCCGTCTTTGCCACCCCAATTGTAAGAAGCAGTAAGATAGAAAGGTACTGTATATCCACGGTCTACACCTCTATAGATAACATCAGCGCCATAAGATATACGGTACTTGAATCCATAACCCAAAGACAAGTCAGCAGCGAAGTTTGCTGTGTAGTCATGTACCCATGTTTCCGGAGAGATACATGGAACATCAAGGAACGCTACCGGGTTCATCTGGTTATCATAGTCTGATCCTGGAACCATATACAGATTACCGTTACCATCATATTGTGGCACATAGTTTTGCAATGTATTATATCCTGCCAATACAGACGCTATTTCGTCACCGCTATAAGTAATCGGAAGTGTTGGGGCAAGGGACAAAGCAGAGTTAAGAAGACCATGACTTCTTGTATTTGGGTTAATTTCACGCTGTTTGCTTCTTGTGTAAGAAAGATTTACAGTAATATCTAATTTATTCAACCAGTCACGTTCTTTTGTAGCATCAAAAAGAGTGTATCTTGTATTTGAGCGCATTGTCAAACGCTTATAATTTGACTTATCATAGTTACCGCCAACTATTCCTTCCTGATCAAAATAACCAAGAGAAAGATAATAATTAACCTTATCAGATGCGCCACTTACAGACACCTCATGATTCATTACAGGAGCATTATCGTTAAATATAGCATCCTGCCAATCTGTTCCAGCACCCAAAGAATATGGATCACTATACTTAGGAGCCTGACCGCTGTTAATAAGACCTTCGTTCATCATGACTGCATAATCTGTAGCATTTAGCACATCACGTTTTTTCCACTTAGTCTGCCAGCCGAATGAGGCGCTGTAATTTACCTTCACCGAACCCATTTTACCGGTCTTAGTCGTAACGAGGATTACACCATTAGCTGCACGTGCACCATAGATAGCACCCGAAGCGGCATCCTTCAATACTTCTATAGATTCGATATCGCTAGGATTGATATTCTCAATACCACTTTCACACGGCATACCATCAACTATGTAAAGAGGGTCACTGTTATTTACAGTACCAATACCACGTACACGGATTTGTGAACCTGCTCCAGGAGCACCAGATGCAGAGGTAACAGTTACACCGGCAGCGAGTCCTTTCAACGCATTATCCACACGTACAGGAGCTTTACCTGCCAAGTCGTCTGCGCTCACCTTTGCGATAGAGGCTGTTACCACCGACTTTTTTTGCACACCGTAACCGATAACGACAACGTCGCTGAGGGTCTTGGAATCCTCTTCGAGGACAATGCGCATATTGTTTGAAACCTTAGTCTCGTAGTTCTTATATCCGATATAAGAAATTACGAGCGTTGAGCCGGGCTCTACAGACACAGTAAACTTACCGTCAAGGTCTGTAATAGCACCTGATGTAGTGCCTTTCTGAATAACAGAAGCACCAATTACCGGTTCGCCTCCTCCGTCAACAACAACACCAGAGTATTGCTGTTTCTGGGCAAAGGCGGTCATCGACACGAAGAATGTCAACAACAAGATTAGAAATCTACCTTTCTTCATAGTTTTTTGTTATTTGTTAATAAAAAGTTAGTATATAATTTTAATTCTCTAAATCAATCGTCAAAAGCAGTCTTACACATTATTATATATGTTGTTCTGCGGTAGCGTTGTCAGTAGTAGCTCATGGTATCGGCTTCGTTCAGAAGCAAGCGTGGCAATGAGAACTTGTTCTTAGATTGCCGAGTGCAGCTTTTTCTTATGCAAAGAAACTGCAAACGAGGGCAATGAGAGCTTGGTCTTAGATTGCCGAGTGCAGCTTTTTCTTATGCAAAGATAAGCAAAAGGCTCAATGTTTTTTCACACTCCAAATCATAAAGTGGACATTTCCGAACGCAGGAAAGTATTTTACATCTGACTATCAAGCACTTACAGAATGCTAACAAATACAAAAAAGTGGAACATATATAAACCAGAATGGTTCTCAAACCACCTCACAAGGACTACGCCGACAGCTATATTCCAAGTGATTTAATTTGAGTTTTAGTTCAATTTCTGCCCATTTCATCGACAAACGAGCATCAGAACATCTACACTATGAGCAAATATTACGGCTCATCCGATAAATACAGGGGGCAACCTATTTCGGTCGAACAGCATAGTACTATGGCACAATACTCGAGTAATTCGGGCGCAGTACTCAAGTAATTCCGCTCTGATTACTCAAGTAATTCCGGCCTGATTACTCAAGTATTTTGGCTTCAGTACCGGAGTAATCCAGCCTTAAATACTCTGAGCATAGTTTTTTACACACTTTTCGATAATCAAAGATTATGGGGAAATGTCAGGAATTCAATACTTTGTTACGCAACAAATAGGTGGCATTCTGGTTGCGCGCAACGCCCTGCGTAATCTTATAAGAATATGTAACGTCAGTGCCAAGTTCTATTTCAAAGCAATAATTATGGAAGCGCGAGGGATGTTCATCGGCCATCTTTGAGAGTTCCAAGTCGTGAGTAGCCACGACAGCCGTAACCGGTAGTTCAGAGATATGTTGCAGAAAAAGACGTGAACCGTTCAGCTTGTCGAGCGAATTAGTACCCTTCAGAATCTCGTCGAGAATGACAAGCGTGTGATACTGAGTGCGACAGTAGCTTAACAACTGCGAGAGGCGCAGCAGTTCGGCATTGAAATATGAGATGCCGCGGGTGAGGTCATCGGTAGTGCGCATACTCGTGAACAGCGAGAACACCGACACCCGCAAGGAATCGGCAAACACCGGCATACCGTTCATCGCAAGGACATAGTTTATTCCGACAGCGCGAAGGAAGGTACTCTTGCCCGCCATATTGGCACCTGTTACAATATAATAATGTTGCTCTTCGAAAATGAAGTCGTTGCCCACGGCGCGTTCGCCTAAGAATGGATGGCGCAGAGAACGAGCCTCATACACCATGCGGCCGGAATCTATCACCTCGGCATCGGTGGCGGCGGGCTCGTTATATCGGAAAGTGGACATGGAGACAAGCACATCAACACGGCTCAGGACATCTATCCAGTCTCCTACCATACGGGCGTTGGTCTGCTGCCATTGGCGGAAACGGCAAACGGTGCGGTAATCCGCAAGGAAAAAAGTATTGGTGAGCAGCAGTCCGAGAATGTTGCCACGGCGGTCGAGTGCCTTTAGTATGCTGTCGAGTTCTTTGAAAGCACGTTCTGCACCGTCAAGAGAGTCTGCGAGAGTACGCAAATCGGGATCCCGGAAGTTGGCAGAGCATATCTTTCCCACAAGTGTGGCTACGGGTGTCATCCGGCGATGAAGCACAGAGACGGCCTTGCTTATCTCCCGCAGCGGCCCGGAGCAACACAGCCAAACGGCAAGAAACTGCAAAACAGCCCACAAAAGTGGCAACGAGGCTTCTGCATAACCGCCAACGGACAGGGCAACAAGCAGCCACAAACCGACAACAGCGAGCAAGGCAAGATAACGGACAGATGCAGAGGTAGCTAAGGGAGCAAAGTTCATCACACTGATACGGTCGGCCACGTCACGCAGTTCGCCGGTAGCGATAGTCTGCCCTTGCACCGTAGCGATGAAATCAGCACGCCATTGAGGCATCGCGGCAAGCTCTTTTTGAGGTTTTTCCTTATTTTTTCCCCATTCCATCGAGGCGAAGCTATCAGCAAGCATATCGCTTCCGCCCGTAGTTACGGTGCGGTTGACGCGCTGAAACAAAGAGTCACGGCCGAAAATATCAATATCTGTTGTATAAGGATGTTTCGGGTCGGCATACTCTTCGCCATTCCCGAAACTTGAGAAATCGCCATCCAAATACTTCACTTCGTCCTCATATACAGTCTTCAGGGCATGGAGTTTCTCTATGGAGCGGTCATTCTGCACATAGAAATATCTCACTATAAGATATGCAATCATCGCCACGGCTGCCATCCACAATGTCCATGACGCTCCATCTATAACAGTGTATAGGACAACAAAGCCGACAGCAACGATAAAGGAAAGTATCTCACCGCCCACAAATGCCTGGTTCTTTAGGTTGCGTATAATTATCTGCGACTGCAGCTCCTCTATCTCTGAGCTGTATTGTTGTCTGATTTCTGCCTTATTCAAGCCAATATTATGATTCATTTAAATTATCATTTACAATTCTATCATTCATTCTAAAGTTGCCTTGACTTTATTTCTATATACTTATTTATAACGTCGATGGAAAGATTGGCGGGAGTGGTGAGCAGACTAAGTATGCCATGACGCTTGAGAGTGGAGACAATCAGGCGCTTTTCGGCGGCAAACTTCTCGGCAATAACGTGGCGGTAGTAGTCCTCGGTGGTGGAAGCGTTGGTGGCGATATAGTCCTTCATCTCGGCATCTTCGAAGAAAACGACGAGCAGGCGGTGGCGACTGTTGAGCTGCTGCAAGTAAGAAAGCTGGCGAAGCATGGCCGTCATGCCGGCAAAATTGGTGAAGAGGACGAGCAGACTGCGCTTGGATATATGCTTGTTGACACTGACACAGAGGGCTGAGAAATCAGTCTCGCCAAATGTCGTCTGCTGGGAATAAAGGCTCTCGAGGAGTGTCTGCATCTGTCCCGACCGTCTCCCCGGGGACACGAACGAGTCGGCCGTCTCGGCAAAGGTGAGCAGTCCGGCCTTGTCCTCGCGGTGGATGGCGACATACGAGAGCACCAACGAGGCATTGATGGCATAGTCGAGCAGCGTCATTCCGGCAAAAGCGTGCTGCATGACGCGTCCCTTGTCGATGAGACAGACTATCTGCTGCGAACGCTCATCGCGGTAAACATTCACCATGAGCTGATGGCGACGCGCCGAAGCCTTCCAGTTTATCGCGCGGTATTCGTCGCCCTGCACGTAGTCCTTTATCTGCTCGAACTCAGTATTGTTGCCCGCACGGCGTATTCGCTTTATTCCCAACTCTGTGAGATTATTGCTCGCGGCAAGCAATTCATAGCGGTTTAGCATCAGGTAGGACGGATATACCTTTATATCGGATGGCTCGCCCTGTGTGTAACGACGCTCCACAAGTCCGATAACGGATGATACGAACACGCGGATGCGCCCGAAGCCGTACACTCCCCGGCTCACAGGGCGGAGCATATAGCTGATGGTCTTGCCCTCGCCGCCACGCAAGCGCACACGGAAAGAGACATCGCGCCGCTGGAATATGTACGGAATCTCATCGACGACATCGACCCGCACGGGGAAGGGATAGCTGCTCTCCACACGCAAGCGCACCTCGTTGTCGTCGCCATTGGAGAAGCGTGAGGCACAAGAACGCCCAGCGGTAACGGCCCGTTTGTAATAAAGCAGGCCAATATCAGCCACCACAGCGAGAGCAAGGAGAGCCAAAGCGACCTTGCCCACCACGAACAGCGGTGGAAAAGCATAGCCCATGCCGAGGAGAAGGACTATGACTGTAAGGGCAATATAGAATCTGGTTTTAAGAAACATTACTTCGGCACTTCCACCTTATCTATCAACCGCATGGCTACTTTCAGTGGCGTGAAACCCTCCATCTCGGCCTCGGCGGTGAGGATGAGACGGTGCTGAAGGACGCTCGGCGTAACGAATTTGATATCTTCCGGCGTAACGAAATCGCGGCCCTGCAAGAGCGCGTAGGCCTTAGAGGCACGCAAGATGGCAACGGATGCACGCGGAGATGCACCGAGGAAGACGGCCTTGCTGGCACGTGTCTGCTGCACGATGGCTGCAATGTAGCCCAAAAGGGATTCGTCGACGAACACGCTGCCGAGCAGTGAGCGCATGGTGAGCAGTTCGTCTTTTGTTATTACCGGCTCTATGGTATCGAGATTCACGAGGCGCACGTTCTCATGATGGCGGCGGAGGATGTCCACTTCCTCCTCTAATGTGGGATAATCCATCGTGACCTTAAATAGGAAACGGTCGAGCTGAGCCTCCGGCAGACGGTATGTGCCCTCCTGCTCCACCGGGTTTTGCGTTGCGAGAATGGTATAGACCTCGCCCATAGGATAGGTGGTGCCGTCCACAGACACCTGCCTTTCTTCCATAACTTCGAACAGTGCGGCCTGCGTCTTGGCCGGAGCGCGGTTTATCTCATCGACGAGGACGATGTCGGAGAACACCGGTCCCTCGTGAAAATCGAACTCTGAGGTTTTCATATTGAACACCGTTGTGCCGAGGACATCGCTCGGCATGAGGTCGGGCGTGAACTGTATGCGACTGAAACGTGCATCGACGAGCCGCGACACGAGCCGCGCAAGCAGCGTCTTTGCCACTCCCGGCACCCCTTCGATAAGCACATGACCGTCGGCGAGTATGGCGGTTAGCACTAAGTCGACAGCCTTAGACTGTCCCACTATGACACCGGCTATCCTCTCGCGCAGTGTCTCTATCTTTGCACCGAACGCTTCCAAATCAGTGCGGTTGTTGCTTTGCTCTTCTGTTATCTGCATTTTTCTTCGATTTTATTCATTATATCTATACAATGTCTCATCTGCGCATCGGGCATATTGCCCTCGAACGCCACCGCCACACGCAACTCGTGAAGGTCGGAAAGAACGGATTTCTCATCGATGCCGGTATGCGAGGCTATCATGGCAGCGTTATATTCATCCTCGGACGCATTGCCGATGTCTACCATTATCTCGCGGCGCAAAGTCTCGGAGAAGTACATAAACTTCTTTCTTACGAGTCCGGTGTTGTCGTGTCGCTGGTGGTAGAGCGTACCAATGAGTTTCACGAACTCTAATTCACGGTTCTGCGGCGGTTTGACAACGGGTATGACACGTTGCCGCCGGCGCGCGGTGAAAATGAAATAAAGCAGTATTCCGAACAGGGCGGTATATATAGCCCACCGCAACGGGGGATGATTCAGGAAGAAAGTGAGTGGTGATGTGCCTTTCAGCGAATTGCCTTTGGGCTGCAACAATGACTCGGTGCGTACCACAGGACGGCCGCCTGCCTGAGCCAACACGCGGAAAGCGAATTCCCGACACTCGTCATCAAGCATTCCGTAGTTGGTAAACAGCAGCGGACTGGGGCAGCAAATGAGTTTCCCCTTACCGTATTTCATAGAGATGGCGCATGGCGGAAAGTGTTTGTCTGCCATTAGCTTTTCTCCATATTCAGCAGAATCTTCATCCACCGTAACTTCATCTACGTCATGATTATAGCCTATGACAACCGCAAGGGTGTCAACTTTAGAAACAGGATTCTTCACACGAACATTCCAACCGACAAGAGGATAGGCAACAACGAAGTCGCGCTCAGAATATCGCCGGTCATCGCCTATCCAACGAAGCGTATCCTTCCTGCCACCGTAAAAATCCCGTTTGAAGTTAGGATGATAGTAATAGCTATCAATATTGAAACCGAAAACACTATCAACAAACGCATCATCGACTGTATTTACAAGCAGCAACACATTGTCGCCCCGCTTCAACAGGCTCAGCAGACTATTCTTTTCCACTTTTGAGGGACTGAAGTCTCCGCCTAAAATCATAAAGATCCGGCGCGCGGTGTCCTTATTCTGCAAGAGCTGATAGAAGGTCTTGCCGGTTACGCTATATCCGCCGGGCAGTGAGGCCGCCAACAGCGAGTCGGTAACATAGCACCCGAAAGGCTGCCGGTCATTATGGCTGTAAGTGGGGTTCCACACGAAGTGCGTAGGCATACTCATCTCGACGATGAACACAAACACGAGGAATGCTACAATGCCAATGACAAAAGAGCGGTTCAACTTCATGCGCCGCCTCCTTCCTCGATAGCCCCCTGCAACACCTGCATGGCGGAAACTGTATCTTCCGTAGCCGCATAGTTGCCGTAACGCACACGGACGAACGTGTTGGTGAGCTTGCGGAACTGCGGCATATTAAGTTCCCTGAGATATTGGGTAGGCGTCTTATATATCTGCCAATTAATCTTGTTGTTGTCTGACAGCCACCTGAGTGTTTGCAGATACACCATCCGCGCCGCCTCGTTGTAGTTGCCGAGAGCAAGGGCGCGCGCTATCTCTGCATCGAAATCGATGCCATATATGGTATCCTCCGTCACGGTATATTCCATAGAAGTACGGCCTTCAAATCCGAAAAGTCCGGGTTTGTAGCGGTAAATCAGATAGATAACCAGCACGAACAGAACCACCGCGACACAGGCGAACAACGGGCGCAGGCTGTCGTTGCCGAAGGTATTGCCTATGATTTCATCGATGAAACCGGCAATAACGTCGCCAATCCATTCCAAAAGGCTCTTCTGCGGACCTTGCAATTCTTTGCCGTAGTTGAAAGCCTCATCGCTCCGGAACTGCATCAGGAGCGTGGTGTCGCAAGTGAGGGTGTCTGTCATTGTTTTTTATTAAAGGTGAGAGGTAAGCGGTGAGGGGTGAGAGGTGAGAGAGATGCATTTCTCGCTGAGACTCAGACCAATCTTTCTATTTCGGCCCCTCCCCCTGGGGAGGTCGGGAGGGGCTTTCTTTAGATATTCTCGAAGTTATCAATATCCTCGTCCACCGACACTGAATCCATCTTCTCGGCTGCACTGCCATACTGATAGGCCAATGCCGTAACGCTGAGAGACATGGCGAGATAGGTGCCGAATGTCTGTAGTACGGCAAAGATATAATAAAGGAAGCCGAACCATCCGGCATCTGTAATCTCCGTGTGCGAGCCGTCAACCTCGAATATCGTCTTCACAATCCATACAATATACCACGGTGCCGAACAGATGCCTTGCAGGATGTTGGCAATCAGCCCGACAACGAACATCAGCAGGAACGTGCCGCCCCACGTGTTCCAGCCAAGCCGGAAGGCGCGCTTCACTGTCCCCCATGCGGTATTGTCGTCCTCGAACATACGCACAGGCATGGCCAGTGAGGCAGGCACGCACGCAACAACAAGAGCCACAATGAGCAGGATTGGCAACACCACGGTGATGGCTGTAACGGCAACGAGCACGCCCCAGACAATGAGAAGCCCCACAAGAAGCAGGCCGACACGCAGTCCGCTCCAAAAATTTGCCTTTATCTGCGGAGCCATATCGCGCAAAGTCACGCCCTCGAGACTGTTGTCGTTATCACGATAATAGCGTATCATGGCGTAGATGAACGCTGACATAAGAAGCCCGCCCACTGCCATGAAGAAGATATAGCCGAGATATGAGAATACGAAGGTGATGACTCCGCTGTAATCGCCACCCACAGCTTCAACTTCTTCCATAGCGGAGAGGTTTGTCATACTGCCGAACATACCGTTAAGCGCAAGGGCCTGGACAAGGCTCAAGGGCAGGAACAGATATAGGCAGCACTTTAGCCACAACTTAATATGTCCGGTCAGGAAATCGAACGTGGCTGAGACTTTCTCGCCAAAAGCGCGTTCTTTGTAAAGGGGAATGATTTTCTTGCTCATTGTTTTTGTTGATTTTATTATTTGAGTAATGAGATTTTATGGGATAATTATGGAATTAATGGAATGCATATATAATAAGGTTGTCATGCAGACTTCGGTTTACGGTTTCGCAAATAAGGCAACACCACGAAATAGCCGATGACAAACAGTGCGGACAACGTGATTACCGTAAGGCGGAAAATATCGCCAATATCGGTGTGCCTGGTAACGAAACTCTCGATGAAACCGGCCAATACGAACAGCGGGACGGTGCCTACGACTATCTTCAGTCCGCGTTTCGCACCACGCCGGAACGACACGATGCGCGAGTAAGTGCCGGGAAACAGCCAGCCATTGCCGATAGCCAATCCTGCGGCACCGGCCACAACGATAGACGAGAGTTCGAGTGTGCCGTGGAGCATCACAGCAAGCAGCGACTCGCCGAGCAGTCCATGCTGATAGAAGAAGGTCTCGAACGAGCCGAACATGATACCGTTCTGCAACAGCAGGAAGGCTGGCATGAAGCTCGTGAGTACGCCAGAGACGAAGGCATAGAACGACACTCGTATGTTGTTTATAGTAATTCCGAGGAACATCGAGGTCTCTGCATCGCCGTCATACACAGCCATCGGCGTGCCTTTCTTAATGTTGTCGAGTGTCATATCGACGTAGTAGTCGCCGAGGATAACGCGCGGGAACTCGCTGTCGCCAAGCGTAGAGACGACTCCGATGAGTACGCTCACCATGAAAATGAGAAACGATGCGAGCAACAGACGGCGCGCCTCCCACATCACATCGGGGACCTCGCGGGTCCAGAACGTAATGACGCGACTCCATTTCTCGCGTTTGTTGCGATATATCTCGTTGTGGAGTGCAGATGCGAGATTATTCAGATAGATGGTGATTCGTGAGTTGGGATAGTGCGACCGCGAGAAGGCGAGGTCGGAAGTGAGTTCCACATACGCATCGGCGAGGACATCGGGCGATTGCGCTACAGCGTTGTCCACAACCTCCTCTGTCTCTCTCCAGCGGTCAATATTTCTGCGTATAAACTGTACTTCCTTCATTTTGTCATTTGCAAACTTACATATTTTTTTCGAATATTATATCATTTCATTACGTTTTTATCGCATTTTGCCAATTACTTGTATATTTTTCGTAATTTTGCAACAATACAGCTATTAATCAGAAGGGCTATGGCGGAAACGAATATCATAACAGGACAGTTTGTCTGCATCAACCAGACACCGGCGAGCTTAGGCGACAGAATCATCGCGCGGCTGGCCGACTATGCAATCATCGCTGTCTACAGCATCGGCATCGGCAAGATTATTTCATTGCTGAATCTTGGCAACACCAACGCTGAAGTGCTGTTTGTCATTGCCGTCTATCTGCCGGCGGTGTTCTACACGTTCCTTTGGGAGACGTTCAACAAAGGCCAAACGCCGGGCAAAAGGATAAGAAAGATAAAGGTGGTGAATAAGGACGGGACGACGCCCACCATCGGTTCATTCTTCATGCGATGGCTGTTGTTCGGGCTGGACATTTTCTGCGGCATCGGCTTACTGGTCATTCTGATAAGCAAGAACCACCAGCGCATAGGCGACCTCGCGGCGGGCACAATGGTGATAAAGCTCGACAACTATCATGATATGCAGGTTTCGCTGGATGAGTTCTCCTTCCTTTCCGACAATTACACGCCGGTCTATGAACAGGCGGCTGAGCTTTCGCTCAATCAGGTGGAGATAATCAGGCGCACACTCGCGTCCGACTACGGCCCGGAACGCACCAAACGCATTGACACATTATATAATAAGGTACACTCTCTGCTCGACATTCCATTCGACAACACGCCGAAAGAGAAATTTCTCTACACTCTGATAAGGGACTATCAGCACTTTGCTTTGGAGGAGATTTAGGGGCAACGGATAGCCCGAGAATGCCATTTTCGCGCTATCTGCGCTTAGTCGGAATGGCAAACTCGGTTACTTTGCTGATATTCTTGCCACCATGAAGAACGGAAAGGCAGAAACGGGCACCACCATTGCGTATGTTCTTCTGCGCCTTAACCATCGCGGTATAGCGGATACCACTACCGGGAGCGATGCGTTCCACATGGATGCTCGGACTGATATAGATGCGGCGGTTGTTGTTTGCCTCGACAACGGAGGGCTGCACATCGTAGACGGCTGTCTTGGAATTGTTTCTTATCTCGAAGATTATCTTACCGGTCTCGTCTCCGCTCAGCACTCCATCCTGATTGTCGTCAACAAAACGGGCATTCATAATCTCCAGAGTGGGAGTGTAGTTGTAGCCCGATGCGAGTTCGTCAACGCTCGATGTAGCCGGCATCGTGGTCGTAGGCACGCCTGCGCTGTAATTGCCTGTATAATCAGAACTATGGAAATCATAGAGGCGGTCGTCTCCGCTGCCAGTCTCGTCCACTACCACGTCAGGGGAATAATATGTGTCATTGCCGCCATCATACTGATAACCATCACGTTGCGCGCGGCGTTCCTGTACGCGCTCATAATGCTCATGCACCTCGTCGGCAGCCTTTTGGTCGGCCTGCGCACCGATAGCCGCACCGACAGCCGCGCCACCTGCCATACCGATGATTGTCCCGAGGTCTGACCCGCGCGGTCCGCCGGCGATTCCTCCGATAGCCGATCCGAGAATAGCTCCGAGTCCGCTGCCAGCGTATGCGCCGCTACCAGTGTATGTTCCGCAACTGCTGAGCATCATCAACGCCCCCACAGAGATTATCAAATACTTCTTCATAACGTTCGTTGTTTTATGTCTTATTATTTCGGTTCTTACCTCATCGCCTTTCGGCCTATATGCTATGCCGTCATAACCTGAGAGTGAAGCGGCCCGAAAGCATAGCGACCTTATCACCTTACTACGGTACAAAGATACCGTTTTTTATCATAGTCCACATCGTTTTTTTCCTAATTTATATAGGGATTTCCCTAAAGATTGCTACCGTGGCATGAAATCGGCCTCTATACCGGCAATCCAAAAATATCATGAATAATGCAAAAGACCAACGAATTATATACGTATTAGTGATTAGCAGAAATGGCTGCAACCTTATAGAACAAAAGTACAATGCCATAAACACTATGACATTGCGCCTTCACTTTCCGAATCTCCATAAGACTCTATATTTTCGCATACCATACCTTCAAAAATGCCATGGAATCGTGTCCGATGCTTAACACCATCATCAAAATCGCTAAAATTGACGAATCCACATCTTGAGATTTCATTGAACAGCCTTATTAACGAACGGCCGATTGCCCAAGACAAATTGACAGGAACAGCATTTCCGATTTGCTTGTATTGGGCTGACAAAGAGCCACAAAACAGCCAATCATCAGGAAAAGTTTGGATACGCGCATATTCACGGACTGTTAACGGACGTGTTTCAATCGGGTGGCAACGCTCTGTCTGCTTCTGTGCAGGAGCACATGTAAGTGTAAGACTCGGCTCATCCATAGACAGACGCCGAGCCATCCCTGTCTTACCTCCGCCAAGATTATAACTTCCTTTCATATAATCACGTGCAATATCATCCGGAAGATTTCTCCAATCCCCACCTTCTGGAACAAGTTCCATCACCTTTCTCTTAGCTTCCGGATAAATCTGCCCAGGCGACGATGGGACATCACAAGGGAACAGGCTTCCTGCATAAAAAGCATCACGAAGCGTCCTTATTTCTGTAGAGACATCCGGCCACTCATATTTTACGAATGGAGCAATGTCATTCCTGATTGCAATCAGAATCAGACGTTCCCTTTTTTGAGGTACATCATATTGTATTGCACGAAGGATACGAGGTTCAATCAAAGTATAGTCCAACTCTGCTATAACGTCCTTTATTGTTTGCAGCGTCCTCCCTTTATCATGCTCAAAGAGTCCTCTTACATTCTCACAAAGGAAAACCTTAGGCTGTATCTCTTTTACAGCTCTTGCAAGTTCGAAGAATAAGGTTCCTCTTGTTTCCTCAAACCCCAACCGCTTACCCGCATAAGAAAACGCCTGACAAGGGAATCCTCCCGAAAGGAAATCTATCTTGTTTCTATATGGCGTGAAATCTATATCATGAATATCACCTTCTATTACGTTCCAATTTGGGCGATTAAGCCTCAGTGTATCACAAGC
This sequence comes from uncultured Prevotella sp., assembly GCA_900547005.1. GTDB lineage: Bacteria > Bacteroidota > Bacteroidia > Bacteroidales > Bacteroidaceae > Prevotella. Next base: position 2,077 of record URER01000017.1, on the reverse strand, counting down.
ATTATGTTCAAACTCATTCAGCAGTACATGACGGAATCCTGCCTTTTCCATACCGAGAGCAAGACCGCCACCTCCTGCAAATAACTCTGCCGATGTATACACCCCCATCGGTTTAGACAGTTTCTCCAAATCCCATCTCGATGTGAGCATTGAATTTATCTCTGGTACATTTGTCAGATCTGATAAATAAAAGAAGATCTTCCCGTCCTTATCTATGTGAACAGGATATTTCCCAGAACGAATCCATGTCTCAACAGTTGCACGGGATACTCCGAGTAAATAGGAAAAATTATTTAAGGAAATTGTACGAGCCGACATATTATTTATTCACAAGTTGTCCAAACCCATCGTATGTCGAGAATGCAAGCATATACAATGCAATCAACAAATCAGAATGTTCTTCTGTAAGTTCCTCATATACTGTATTCTTGAGAGCAAACTCTTCATGATCTTTCACCACATCCTCTATAATGGACGGTAGAGCCATACACAATTTATAAAAAGCCGTCGAATCGCCAAACACAAGTTCATAGAATTTATCCATAGACATCCGCCGAATACGGTTATGAGCGCGTGGTTTCTTATCAAGAGTGATTCTCCATGTCTCGTCTTTCGATTTTTTTGATATCGTCTCTACGAGATAGCATATTGCCTGATCGTCATCAAGTAACTTAGCTTGCATCTTCATATATGTCTTTTGAGAAGAAGCAGAGTTCATAGTATTGTGCTTATTCTTAAGTTCAACATATATATGCTTATCATCATTCTCAACGTCAAAACCTTCTTTTGGCACAACCCACCCATCTCCGGCAAGATTAAACAGATTTTGATGAAAATAGCCTATTCTGTTTGTGTTTGACTTGTCTATCTGTCGAAAACATTCATCGGCGATAGTCTGCCTGACAGTTTTCCCATATACCTTTGTGTCAAAGGTGAGTTTTATCGGGTCGACGAGATTCTCATTAAATTGCGATAAGGTTATCTCACGCCTATAAGACTCAACGGTTTTCTTGACATACTCATAGATATCCGTATCCGAAATAAATCCGAGATTATATTTGTGCATAGCTTAAAATCAAAAGCTCCCACATAAGCTGACAAGCGACCAAACCTTAGCGTCTATAGGGAGTATATTATAATATCTTATTATAGGTTTCTCTTATATGGTACTTTGTCAGCGCAACGCTTTTGATTGCAAAGTTAATGAAAAATTCTCAAACTTCAACGATTGCTCTTAAGTAAATTCCCCATTTATAATATCGCCCAAATAAAAATTTTCCCACAATAGTGTCCTAAATATTCCCAATCCTCACTTCGATATAGGGAAGAAAACAGCCCCGATAATGTAAATTTAATTTTCTATTTTCTTTACATTTTGAATCGTGTCAACTTTTGTTAAATATAGGCTCCGTTACTCATTTTCGATGATTTTCGACCTCAAAAATCCAAACTCAAAACTCAAAAATCGTAACTCAAAATTCTAAAACGGCCTCCGTTAGAAAAAAAACGGGTCGATTTTCACCCAAAATTCACGTCCTAAAAAACACGGGAAAATGGCAAAATTGGTCAATTTAACATTTATTAGCTTGCAACGGAGGCACTTTTAGAGTCCGTTTGAGCCACTTTTGGAGTGCAACGAAGGCTCCGTTGAAGCCCAAAAGTGCCTCCGTTAGAATGCAAAAGTGCCTCCGTTGCAATTTCACGGGACCAAAAACGCCTTCTAAAACGGCTAATTTTAGCAAATTGTCGGATAACCCTTTGACTATCAGACTTTTAACTCAAAATTACCTAAAACGCTGTATTTCGCGATATTTTCGGCCACGGAAAATTTTGTCGGAAATATGTCAATTTTTCAGCACTTATTTTGTAAAATTTTCTGACAATGAAAGCGTTTTTCCTATTTGCTATGAAGTTTCAGTGCATTCCACACTTTTTTGAGAAAAAGAGGCTATCTTTCCTCATCAGAAAAAGAATTTTCTTTATCCTGCCGGTGTATAATCTCGTGTTTTTATATAAATTTATGGTTCATCCGACATTTCGAGTGATAGTATGAATTAAAAAGAAGAAAACCGCTGAA